>JAAHGL010000028.1 GCA_010692635.1 Symploca sp. SIO2C1
TCTTTTGGTCGGAAGTAACTATGATGGAAAGCCGTGTGACGCGAAAGTGTCACGCACGGTTTGGGGAGAGGAATGAAGAAACACATCAACCGCAAGGTTGGAAGGTGCGCTTTGTTCCTACTCCATTTAGTCCATTATTAGCAAATATTGCTCTACATGGAATGATTAGCCACATTGAGAAAACAATAAAAGGAACCAAGGTAATCAGATACGCAGATGACTTTGTTATCCTCGGAAATACCTTACAAGACATCCATATTGCCAAGGCAAGTGCAAGTGAATGGTTAAGCTCCTACGGGTTGAGAATTAAAGAAAGTAAGACCAGAATTGTACATACAAGGGAAGGCTTCGACTTTCTAGGATTCAATGTCCGACAGTATAAGGTTGGAAAATATAAATCAGGGAAAAACCCACATGGAAGGAGAATAGGATTTAAAGTCTTAATAAAACCCTCCAAGAAGGCAATACAGAAACACTACGACCACCTAAAGGAAGTAATAACCAAATACAAAAAAGCCCCTCAAGAAGCACTAATAAACAGGGTAAATCCAATAATAAGAGGATGGAGTAACTATTACTCAACAACAGTAAGCAGTGAAACATTTTCAAAAATGGATCACCTACTATGGAATGCATTGAAGGCTTGGGTCAAATCTAGAACAAGGAAAACAGACTACGATAATCTGGCAAAATATTTCCAACCAAAAGATGGGTACAAATGGACATTCCAAACACCCAGTGGAAGATTTTGCATGATTAGACACTCAGAAACCAAGATAACACGACATATCAAAGTACGGGGTAGAAAAAGCCCATACAATGGTGACCTAGTTTATTGGAGTCAAAGAGGGATGAAACTACCTGGAGTTAAAACCAGAGTAAAGAACCTTCTAGTGAGACAAAAAGGTGTATGTCCGGTGTGTAAACAATATTTCATGTCAGATGATTTGATGGAAATTGACCACATCGTTCCAACCTCAATAGGTGGCAAGGATTGGTATACCAACCTTCAATTACTACACAAACACTGTCACGATTTCAAGACGGCTAGAGATGGAAGCATCAATCAAGATATTGATTGGGTAACCTTCTAGTTCCGTACCCATAACAAGGGCTACTTGAACTAGGAGCCGTATGAGTCTAAAGGTTCATGTACGGTTCTGAATGGGAGGGGTAGCAGGCGACTGCTATCTCGACCCCTAATCCTGAAACGGAGATAGCTGTAGTTCTATGGAACAATCTCAACCAAGCTTCCGCTGCTAACAAACTGATAAATCTCATCTACATCAGTGTTCTTGAGAGAAGGACATCCCCATGTCCAGTTTGAGCGTTGCTCAATCAGGGTATCATTTCCAATGGGCACACCATGAATACCTATTTCCCCACCAATGGGAAGTCCCCAATTTATCTGTCCCTCTAACTTTGCCCGAAAGTGTTCTCGCCAAGATTGCGGTGTTGGGTAATTTAACCAGATGAATTTTGACCAGCTTGGATGAGGATAGAGATCGTGGATATGATAGACGCCTTCAGGGGTTTTCCGATCTCCTTCATGAAGTTTGTCCCCAGTGGGATTGCTACCAAAAACCACTGGATAGGATTTAATGGGTTGGAGGTTGTAAAAGACAGTCAATCTATAATGAGACTTCTCAATAAGAATCGAAACTTTTTCTGGTTCTACATCTTCTTCTTGCAAAAGCTCTTGTAATGACTGCTGGTAGTTATTGAGTTGTTTACCCTCCATTGAGGGATGAACAGGTTGTTTCGGGTGGCAAGAGGTCAAGCAAAGTACAGACGGGATTTCTGAGGGAGGCATCACAAAACCAAGTCGATTAAGCAGAAAGTAAAACGCAGCTCCACAGCCAAAAAGAGCGGTGAAGGTGAGCAAACGTCTTCTGGTTTTACTAATTCTTCTTGAGACTAATTTTTGTGCCATATCTTATTGAAATTGAAGCTCAGAAACTCCAGTTTCAATGATAGGAGAGTTTCTTATGCGCTCTTTACCGAATCGCAGAGAAGCTCCATTTCCACAAAACGCCGAAAATTATCTGCATGGACAACTTTGACCCGCTGCCAGTGTTGTCTCACAGACTGGTAAGCGAAAACATTCCGTGCATCTCGTTTGAAGCCTTCAAAATGGCTTTGGCTTATGATACCGTTGGTGAAGTTCAGATAGCCAATTAGCACTTGGTTAATCAGAAATTCGGCAATCTTCTCAAGCTCCCAAGTACTGGGATCTAAGTCATTGGCTTTGGTGAAATTTTCCAGCAGTGAAGGGTTGTTGAGAATCCCTAAGAAAAGTTCGCGGTGTCCATCGATGATTTGAGATTGAGCTTGGCTGTAGGTGCTTGCGATTTGGTGTTGTACTTGCTCCATTAGGATTGTAACCGTCTGGCGGGTTGTTATCCATAAGAGAATATTGGCAGCGGTTGTTATGAATGTAAACAGCACAATCAACAGTGCTGACAGCTCATTGATGCTTAGGTGCATATCAGTCCCTTGTTAAGCCTTTCTTGGTTGCTTTTCTTCTGCGTCTCCCTCTCCATCATCTATTCCAGCTTCATAAAGAAACTCTGGTGCAAAGTCAGCACCGTTAGACCAAGTGATAGTACCTAACTCTTCATCAAAACGCACCCTCGAAAAGAATTGCTCATCCTGTAGTGGTACGAATACATCTCCGGTGCGTTCTTTAAAGACAGGTTCTTTGAGGTCAACAATTTTAACCGAGCCATCTCGAAACCATACCTTTACTTTATACTCACCAGCATATACGGCATCTTCAACTACCCAATGAAGTCCGTTAAAGTGGTCGGATTTTTTCGGGTTGCTGTCCATTTCTGCATCGCTCCCAATTAGTCATTAGTTCTTGTTGGTGATACCGCGCCCATCTCACTACTTTCCCGTGAATACGAGGAGGTAGATTGCCTGAAAGTATTCCCAAAGTTTTAATATCGAATGATGCCTCAAATCCTTGATATTAGACATGGAAATGTGGCGGTGCATGATCATCAAAATACATGACAATGGCAATATTTGAAAATCGGCAAATTACAGGCATAAGAGTATCTCCCAAGCAAGGAGTTTCCCAAAGACTTGTCTGCTCTTAGGGAACACTTATTATTAAAAAGTCATATTGTTCTAGTAACTTGTCTCTGAATTTACTCTTCGACAAGAGTTTCTTTAAGTTCCAGCACTTACATCCTTAGTTGCTGGTTTTCTTCGGTCAAAATCTTCTTCATTTATTGCAAGCTGTCCTCATGACCTCGTACCAACTTTTGAGAAATCAGAGCATTGAGAGAGATACCAGCTTGTGCTGCTTCCATTGCCAGTACTTTATGTAGGCGTTTGTCGATTCGCACATTGAACTGACCACTGTAGTTTTTATTCGCTGGTGCAACAGGGATAGGCTCTCCATGTTTTTTGTAACTCTCCTTTACGCCTTCCCAGGCAGTATGAAGCTCTTCCAAGGCTGATTCGGGATTATCAGCAAAGGCAGCAGATTCTTGGTTTGACCAAAGCTGTGCAGGAGTTGCAGCGGAGTATGGGAAGACCTGCATTTTTGCGGGGTACAAGCTGGAAGGGAGCTGTGGTGGCGGTAGCAGCGGTGTATGCGATCGCATTTTCAGGGGTGAGTCTTGTGGCGTTGGGGTTGTATTTGAGGGATAGACCGCTTCTTATTGAGACTCATCAAGAGATTCAGAGGTTGTTGGAGTAGGGGGGGGTAGGAGAAAGGGAGCATCACTTAATAGGACAGACTTTGCGATCTTCTGGATGTGTGACGAAGTAATCTTTAAGCCAGTTGCATCCTTGCTCAAGTAATTGCTCCAAATTGTATATAGGAAAAATACTTGCAGTATCATCATTTACAACAAAGATATAGCGCCCATTATTACTAAAATCGGCAATTGTAGCTCTATCTTTGTTGTTTATTAAACGAATTTGCCGTCCTCTCAAGTCCCATAAACGAGCAGTACCGTCATCGGAGGCAGTCACAACTTTCTTTCCATCAGGACTAAAATTTGCTTCTACAACTGATTCTTGATGTCCTCTGAGTTCAGCTAAAAGTTCACCAGAGAGATTCCATAAACGAGCAGTGCCGTCATCGGAGGCAGTCACAACTTTCTTTCCATCAGGACTAAAATTTGCCTCTACAACTGATTCTTTATGTCCTCTGAGTTCAGCTAAAAGTTCACCAGAGAGATTCCATAAACGAGCAGTGCCGTCATCGGAGGCAGTCACAACTTTCTTTCCATCAGGACTAAAATTTGCATTCCAAATAGTACCTTTATGTCCTTTCAGTTTAGCTACGAGAGTACCAGATAAGTTCCATATATGAGCAGTTTTGTCATCAGATGCAGTAAGAATATATTGACCATTTTTACTGAATTTTGCATCATTAACATCGCCTTGATGTCCCTTAAGTTCAGCTACTAGTCTTCCTGATAAATCCCAGACAAATACGGTATCGTCACGAGTATCTCTAGGTCCTACAACAATGTACTTTCCATTGGGACTGAAATTAGCTGTCATACGTGGTCCTTTAGAAGTTTCTGGAAATGAATCGATTTTTGTCTCATAAACTCCTGAGTTTGGGTTATACTCTTCAGTTAAAACCTGAGTTCCTATCCCTATAGACGTATCTTGTTCTCCGAGAAGTTCAACAACTTGAATTTCAGTCAGTAAATTACCCTTCATGTCCCAAATTCGCGCAGTACCATCGTAGGAAGTCGTTACTAAATGTTTTCTATCGGGACTAAAGGCAGCACTATTAATTATGCTTTGATGACCTTTTAATTTGATGATTTTTTTCCTTGATAATTTCGATAAGCGGACAATATTTTTGTCAGTAGTGGCAGCAAAATTACCATCTGGGCTAAAATTAACTTTAGCATGATTATCAGTATTATTTTCCGTTTTTAATAAGAGATCTCCAGGTAAATCCCATATTTTAATAATGCGGTTTTGAAGGTTGTATATATATTTACCATTTGGGGAAAATTTCAAATTAATTACTCTATTTTTTGACTCTTCAATTTCACCTAATAACTTTCCTGAAATATCCCATACTTTCACATTACGATCTTCGGATATAGACATTATTGAGTTCCCCTTTGGGGAAATTTTTATAGTTTCAATCTTATCTACGCCAGACCAAGGTATTTGATTTTGAGATGAACTAGGCTTGATTTCAGCTAAAGGATTACCTGCTAAATCCCAAATTTTTATAGACCCCTTATTGTTAAGCAAAACAACATAATTATTTTCGCTAATAATAAATTCTTTAATGTCTTGTTTTGGTATTTCAATTTCACCTAAAATATTTCCTTTGATGTCTACAGTATAAATATTGCCTTCGGTTTTTGTGAAAACAAAATACTTTCCTTTTGCTTGAAATTTTATGTCATCAACGGTGTTAATTCCAGGTGTTTCAAATGATGCAATTTTATGATTAATTTTGGATATTTGTGTAATTCCATCAGTGTACTTTGCTACAGTATGTTGCTTATCTTCACTAATACGAAATTGTGATAGTCTACGCTGTTTTAATAATAAATTTCCTGATAAGTCCCAAATCCTTATATAACGAAAAGAGCTAGTTATAATGTACTGTCCATTAGCACTAAATTCAGTAACGTCATTGACTATCTCCTGATTAGAAGGAATTATGGCAAGTTGTTTTCCTGATAAATCCCAGACCCGAATATTTTTCTCGTCCCTTGACTCAGTAATAATGTGTTGATTATTTGGACTAACAATAACCTGATTTATTTTCTCTTTGTGTCCAATAAGACTCGATTTTATTTGACCTGATTCATCCAAGATATAAGCGGTATTATTATCTGAAGAAATAATAAGTTTCTGTCCATCAGGAAGGAACTTAGCCACTTGTATTGTTTTACTCTTGATATTAGATATCTGCGTTCCTGAATGATTCCATAGCGTGGCAATACCGTCACGAGAAGCTGTCAAGATATTTTTGCCATCAGGACTAAAATTAATTGTGGTAACATCATCTTGAAGCTGGAGATAATTTTGCTCACTGATATTATCAACAATAGTCTGTAAGGCAAGAACTGGACTAGCAGCAGCATAGTCTGCTTGTTCCAAATCTTGGTTGTCATCAGCTAGTTTTTTTAATCTTTTTGCTGCCTTGATTGCTGTTAATAATGCTTGAAGTTGCTCTCCATAGTTAAAATCTTCTAAGGCACTATTTCCAATTCTCTCCAAAACTGTTCCTTCCTGAGCAATCTGTCTAAGCCTCTCTGCTTTATCAGCTTCTTCATCCGCCTGTGCTGCTGCTATTTTTGCTGATCTTTCTCTTTGCTCTGCTTCTTTTAGGCTGACCTCAGCAGTTACTAACCCTTGTTCTGCCTGTTGCCTCTGCTGTTCAGTGTTCGCAAGTTGTGTTTCTGTGGTGGAAAGTTGTTGTTCTGCTTGTTGCTTCTGTTGTTCGGTGTTTGCAAGTTGCTGGTTTGTTTTTTTCAGGTTAGATTGCGAGGACTCTAGCTGCTTTCCTGTTTCCTGTAAACTTAGTTGAGTCGTCGCAAGCTGTTTTGTCGCTTCTTTTTCTCGCGCCTCTGCTTTGCTAGCTTGTGCTTCTGCGTTATTGGCTCTGTTCTCTTCCTTGTTAGCTTTTTGAGTTGCTTGTTCTGTCTGTTCTTGTGCGTTGATTGCTTGCCATGTTGCTCCCACTGCTGCTGTGAAGGAACAAATCAGAATGACAGCACTGATCCATCCAGCTCTTTGGATGATTTTACTTGCGTGGAACTTCTGACTCTCGTCTAGGTATTTATAATCTTGAGTACTAAGGCTTTTTCCGGCTGACCATTCCTGAGCCTCTTGTAGCTTTTTGCCACGCAAGAGAAAAGATGAGTTACTTCGATGGGAATTTTCCCAGCCTGTCATTTTTTCGGAGTAGGGGCGCAGCTTCTCGAATCCTTCATCAATCCATTTGTGATTGAAAACACTTTCGTAAACGCGGTTAAAAACTTTGAGTTTGCCATCTCGCTTGACTACCAACCCCGAAAGCCGGAGTTCCTTTTGCTCAGGAATGTTATCGGCTTGAATACTTCCGTCCCTCAAAATCTGCCGATACAGCTCCAGCAGTCGTCCGGTATGTTGCTTCTTGTTCCCTAGGACTCTATCTTGAATAGTTCGCAAATGCTCCGGTTCATCTTGGGATTCCCAATTGTTGATGATGTGGGTTTCCACTAATTCGTCAATACTCAGCTTGCCACCATTGGCTTCTTTTACGACCAACTGACAAAGCTTCTGTGTTAGAAAGGGTTGCCCCCCCGTCCAGCCGAGAATTTCTTTGATTGTCTTGTCGGAATCACTGACTACTCTGTTGAGACCATTGATTAAGGGGGTGATCTCATCATCAAGCCGAAAACCTTGTAGTTCAATTCCACTCCCAATGTTAAAAGGAGTACAGGACTTATCATTAATCAAGTCATGTGGACTTGCAACTCCCAACAGAGCGAATGTAAGACGTTCATAGGCAGGTTTGTCGCCACGATGGTCATAAAAGAAGCGAATGAGAGCGAAAAAATCATCAAGAGAAAAATTTTGAGATAGTACTCCATCGATTTCATCAACAAAAATGACGACTTGCTGTGTAGCTTCTGTGAGCAGCATATCGTCAACAAAGAGGCGCAAACGTTCGACAGGCGAAAAGCGTTCTCGCTTGTCCCACCAAGTCATCCAGTCTATTTTGTCATCTAAATCGCAACTTTCAACTATGGCATTGATAATTCCTGCGTACCATTGTTCAGAAGTTACTGCTTCGCCCCTTCCAATTCCAGTGAGGTCAACAGCCGCACAGACGAACCCCTTACTTTTGAGTTTTCGCATCGTGTGCTTTCGTAAGCTTGACTTTCCCATCTGGCGGGAATTTAGGACATAGCAAAACTCACCTTTAGATAATTGCTGGTAAAACTCTTTATCAGCCTGACGCTCCACATAACTTGGAGCATTAGCCGGAAGGCTGCCACCAACTTGATAAAAGTTGCTTATCTCCGATGTTGTCATTGCTTTGATTCCTTGCAGAGAACACGGTGGAAGTACTCACGGTAGAGGTGGCAACGAGGCATAACGTAATTGTTTTCCTGCTTTACCAGCCCCATACTGTGGAGTTGGAAAGTCTGCACGGAATCAAGTTCCACCCAGCCTGATGTGCTGACTACCTTTTTCATTGCTTCAGATAGTGCTGGTGCTTCTTGCAGCATCAGTAAGAGTGAGCGTAGATGATGGCTATAAACCCCAGCCTCTGTGGAAGCGTTTTTTCGCAACTGTTCCAGGGAGGTTTTTCCAGTGCAAACATGGTATGCTGCTAACTGTACTAGATAGGGATGTCCTCCTATCATATTCGTTAATTGCTGTATCTGTTCCTTTGTCCACGCATCTGCTCCACGCCTCTTGGTTAGGTCTTGTATCTGTTGCTTATCAAACTCTCGTAGCTCCACAGGTACTCCAACGTTGAAAGGAGAAATTTTAGTGTTTTGTGGAATATACACTTCTGTTGAATGGGCAAGTGCAAGGCGCAGTCGTTTCCAGGTAGTACCATTTTCATTATTTGATTTTTCATGCCAACTGCGTAGCAGGAGTAAGAAAGATTCAGACCATTCTTTATAGGGAAATAATCGATCTACTCCATCAAGCGCGAGAAAGAGAGGGGGATTGCCTTGTGATAGGAAATGTCTTCTGAAGTAATTGTTGCAGTTATCACTACTTCCCAAGATTTTTGTGTTCCAAACTTCGTCAACCTGGTTTTTTAGCTCCAGCTCTTCACTTATCTTGGCGCAGAGCCAGCGTAGGAAGCGATCTAATCCTGTTAAAATTTCTTTTTCTACACTTCCAAGGTTTAGGTAGACAGTGTTGTATTTTTCCCTCCGTGCATAAGCAAGAATATTAAAGAGCAAGGACGTTTTGCCCATTAGCTTTGGTGCTTTAATCCGAATGAGCGAACCAGGCTTAACGAGTGTTTCGTAACATAGGGATTCTGTATTAGGACGCTCTAGGTAAAAGGGAGAGTTTGGAGGGAGTGCCCCCTCTGGGAACCAGGAGGTCGGATCACCAGCTTCCTCATCCGAATCTTGGGGAGTGTCGGACAAGTCTTCTAAATCAGCAATCTCTTGTGGGTCAACCCCCAACTTGTTACAAATATCTTTGAAATTCTGAATACCGACAGGTTTGCCGTTTAGAAAGGGACTAAGTGTAGCTCGTGATATACATAGATTGTCAGCAAGGCGTTTTTGAGTAGGGTAACCTTTATCTATGACCGCTTGCTTGACTCTTTCAATTTGGTCTTGACGAACTTTCAGTTTTTTGGATATACCCATCGATTCAGATATTTTTCCAGATACTTCTGTCTTCTGAGGAGTTATTCAGAAAGAAGCAGTAGTTTTCAGGACGTTTTAGCAATTTTGTTTACAAGTATTTCATTACCAATATGCTAAAAATGGCTTCTTCCTAAACAATCTGGTGGAAGCCAGTTTGATAATAGATTTTTATCGTGACAGTCGTAGCACTTATTCATCAGCTAAAGAAAATATGAAATGCTGACTTAAGTAGGTGAACGTAATTAAACCAACAATAGCCAAAGCTGGAAGTCTTGTTTAGTAAGGAACCTGGCTTTTCAGATTTTATGTTTATTTATGCCTACCTATTTATGACTTCCTCATAACCTTACTGCTGCAAGCAGGAGTAAGGTTGATGGAATACGGTCAGAAAGTTTGGGTTTGTGTTGATGGTGAGTTGTTTGAGGCAAAAGTAAGTAACATTTACGATGAGGATAATCGAGTACACATCGACTGGTGGTACCGTAAGGGAAAACTTGGCACCCTCCTCAAACCTATTCTTACTGAAGTCTTTGATCTTGAAACCAAACAAATGGTTCGAGGTTTTAGAAGAAGAAGAAGTCCAAAGGTTTGTTACTTCATGGAAAAAATAAATCCACCTCGAATAACTCAAAAAGTGAGGATTCACTACAAAAACGAAGCGCTTGAAGGAACGATTCAGAGTTTTTCTGAAATGGGTGAGCGAATGATCGTTGCTATAAACGATGCCAACTGCATCGAAGTACCTCGTCAGATCGTTTCGTGGATTTTGGAGTCCTAATACACTTTCAAACACAGGCAAGTTTTTGAGGTTGTTCTTTCTCGATAAGGTTGAAGATAGCCTACTCTTGCTTGCTGATTTCGCCAAAAATAGTAATAGCTGTTTAACAGATTTGACACTCATTAATGCTTTAATTGGCGTTGAAAGATATTGCTATAAGTATAATTTTTACAGATTTTCAAAATTTAGACAAAATTTAGACAAAATTTAGACATCCATTGATATTTCTTAGACAAAATAGCCGCTACAACAATAGAAAGACCAGCACCAGCAGAGGAGCTGGTCTCCAAACAAACGTAAATAGATTCTCTCAATTATGAACCAGATCACAGCGAATCCCCAAACCACAACGAACACCCAAAACCAAGAGCTTGCCAACTACCAGATTGCAATGTCAATCTTAAAACCCCTCATCCCTTCTGGTTTAAGAGTTGAGTTTTACATAAACTTCCTTGGCGATCCAGAAGTTATCGCCCAGAGCCAGCTTCTTTCAGGAGCAGAGCGATTGGAGTTCCTGATTGCCGCTTTCGACCACATCAAAGATGCTTTACGACAAGCTCGACAGTTTCATCTGTAGCGACCTCATCGAAATAGCTCAGCTTGAGACCACTGTAGACCCAAAGCTGCTTGAGAAAGTAGCAGCTTGCGACTAACGGACGAAAGACAGGCGAGTGACTGGACTTCCACTTTAAAGCACTCGCCTTCACAACAAAAGACTAACAAGGAGTTACAAGTATGTTGTCTAAGACTCAATTTCCCAAAGAAGGGATGGCTATAGGCGGGGCAATTGCAGCAGGGCTGTCTGCTCTAGTTTTCAAGCAAATAGCACTCTTGCCTATTGCTATCGCTGTACCGCTTTATTTGAACCAATTCAACCTAAAACGCTCGTTGAAAGATGTTGCCTCTGACATAGGAAGCATCAACAAGACAATTACCCAATTAGAATTTTCATCTGCTTCTGCTCCCATTTCTCCAGCCAATCCCCCTTCCCCAAAACAAGGTACTGCCTTATTCATCGACGGCAATAATGTCAAATTCAGTACTGACAAAGTTGGTGTCAAAAAAATAGTCTATGAAGAACTCGTCAAAAGTCTTGTTGAAGATGGATCTGAAATTAAAGGCGTATATTTTTTCTTGGCACTTGACCCCAAAAGTAAAGGGCAAAATAAATTTGCCTCTTACTTAAAGCGTATCGGTTTTGAGGTTCGGGAGCAGCACATCCGTCGATACGCTGACAAAATTCAAGACACAGACATTGATGTTTTGTTGACCACCGAAATGCTGGATGTTGGCAAGGGGTGTGAGCGAATAATTCTGGCTACAGGAGACAAGGATTTTGTATCGCCTATTTCTTACCTAAAGCGAGATGGTACACACATAACTATTGCTGGTTTTGAGGACACTACAAGCGAGGCATTAAAGAGTATTGCCGATATCTTTGTCAATATCTTAGACCTTCCTGGAGTGTGTCTTTCATAAGTTAAAAAATCTCAAGCAGTAATGGTTTTTGCCACCTTTTTTTTCAATTAGAGAGAAGGTTTATCGCTAACCAGAGTGCATCTACCTTTCGCCTCACCATCAAAAAGGAAAGATTATGTACTCAAATCTTCAGCGCGTACTGCGCTGTTTTTAGTATTGGAAGCAGTATGAATTTAGCTATTTTTTTTCAGCTATTTCCTAGAAGCATATAGCCGTTGTATCGTTTCCAGTAGCTTCGCCATTGTTACAATTGCTTCATACAGGCGCTTTACGCTTCAATGTTTATCTCCACTCTCTTTTTCTAATTGTCTCACCTCCGGTCTTTCCGCCCAAATGTGTTTGTGATAGCAACGTTTACAAACTCTTGGTGGACAGTAGCCTTTTCCTGTCTTTGTGTATTTGAGTTGAAAGAATAGAGTGGAGGTAATTCACTGTGATTCAGAAAGGAAGCTATGAGTAGCAAGCGCCCGAAGATTCAAGCCTATGTGAAACAAGAGCTGTACGAGCGTTTCGTAGAGTGGAAGAGGAGCAAGGGTATTAGACAAGACAGTGAGGCGATAAACGTGCTTTTTGCCGAAGTTTTTAGTCCCTCAATTTCTGCCGGTGATTCTTTGAGTGAATCACTTCTTAAATTACTCCTTGCAAACAAAAATGAGGAACCACACTACTCAGAAATAGCGCTGTTGCGGGGAAAGTTGAGCGCCTGAGTGAAGCCGTGTCTGCTTTATCTCAGGCTCAGTTTAGACAAAATGAATCACTTAATGAATTACCCGTAAATCACGGTAAATCACCTGTAAATTTTTCTTCCTCACCACGAGAAACCATACGGTTTCCAGAGCCGAGCCAAGAAGAGATAAGGAGAAAATTTCGCTAAGTAAAGCCTTTATTTTATGGGAACCATAAATCTTTTTGGTGGAGAAAAAGGAGGAGTGGGAAAATCATTTGTCTGTCGCGCTGCTGTTCAGTATCATATTGACAAAGAGAAAGAATTTTCCCTGTTTGATGCCGACCCCACTAACTCCGATGTTGACCGCATTTATCAAGCGTTCAGCAAGGTAGCTATTATTAGTGAGGGACGCGAATACGAACAGATGGCATACCCCATCTACAATGAAGCGATAGAGAAGAGAAGTGTCTTAGTTAATCTTCCCGCCCAAGTTTTTATCCCGTTACATAAGTGGATTGAACGCAACGGCTTGCTAGAGATTGCCAAGAACGATGGTGTAGAGTTTTGTATGTGGTTTATCTCTGATGGAGGTTACGATAGCCTCAAGCTGCTCAGAGAGTCTTTGGAGACCTACGGGACAAGCATTCCTCATATCTTTGTGAAAAACAATGGGCGTTGCTTTGACTGGCGACACGTAGACAATGACAAGCCGCTTCAATCACAGCTCAAAAAGTACCACGTCAAAACTATTGAGTTTCCAGAGTTTATTGATAACGCGCACCGGAATTACATCGACATCAACAGTCTGACCTTTGGAGATGCTGCACAGTCGAAAGACCAGAACTCTATTTTTCGGCAGCACGTAACGCAATTTTTACGACAAGCATACACTGCGTTTGAAGAGACAGGGGTGTTTGAAGATGAAGCCGCTAAGCAATGAAGAGCTACTTGATAGAGCTTTAGAGGGTGAGTCAGCAGAGGTCAAAGCCCGTGTGAGGGATATAGTGATTAAGCTTGGTATTCACCCGAATGATCCGTTTTTCATTATTTCGATAGCATTAGGACATCTTCAGACGTTGATAGAGGATAGCCCGCAGGAATGGCAAGTTTTATTTGGAAGTTTTGAGGAGGAACTGAGTGAATGGGCGACCACCAATCTCAAAACGCTGTCGCTTCTGACACAGCGTACCGAAACAATGGAGCGACTGGCAAGCAGCTCCGAACAGCTCAGCAGTATCTTAACCGACTTGACGCAAGCGTGCAGCAGTCTTGTGAAGCAGCTACCGCAATCGAATCAGCAGTTGTTGTTCTACGTGAAGCAGTTAGAGAATTCAAACAAGGAGTTAATCAGCTCGTTGAACAGCATCCAGAGCAAACTCGCCGCACAAGAACGCCAGGTAGAGATGTTAGCCGCAGGGGTCACCACCACGAATCAGTTTCTTACGTCCAAGAGGAAGAAAACGACCTCGATTGGGATTGGTCAAGATAGTGCATTGCAGGTTTTGGCTTGTGCTTTGCTTGTTTTTGTTGTTGTTATCATCTTCAGTTTCATCAGCAGTGCGGTTAATCTCTCTCTTGTTAGGAGCACGAACCAGCGTACTGAATTACTGCTTCACAAAGCGGAGCGGTTAGAGTGCCTTGCGGGAATTAAGGATCGAGAGAGTGCAGATTGTCAGGGGTTATTACCAAACCAGGTTGAGTGATTACGTATAAGTCGTCTTCATCATCAATCTCCTCCTCCTCATTCAGGTCGGATACCATTTGAACCCACGGTTCGCTTGGTTGTGGGGTTTGTTCATCGTCTTCTTGATCTGACTCTGAAGGTTGTGTTTCAACATTTTGCCAGTATTCAGGCTCAAGATACTCAGGGGGAACGTTAGCCTTAGTTGGTTCAACCGGATCGGGTTGTGGGAGCATAGTATCGACGAGCTGACCCGATAGAGTTACCTTCCACAACCTCTCGACGGTAGGAGAGAGATAGAAACCAGTAAGCCCCCGTTCTCTGGTTGGTTCTGGGAGTCGCATAAGCTCATCAGGCATAACGACCGGACGCTTCTCAAAATGCTCTGCATTGGCGAACGATGTTTTTCCATCTGAATGTGTTACGGTCTCTCTATATTCAATAAGCTCTCTATCGCCAAAGATGTTTTGTGTGACCCATTGAGCATCTTTTGGACCGCATTTGAAGATAGCCCAATTCTTTATCTGACCAAGTAAAAAGTCACCCTTATTTTCTCCGTAGGTATCGTGTACACCACTGATACCTTGAATGCCCAGAACGAGGGTAGCTCCCTTTGAATTGAGATTAAACAAAAGCCTATCTAAACTTTGACCAAGCTTTCCAAGTACCAGTACTTCGTCGAGGAAAAACCAGGTGCGCCCGATGTTTGTTCTATCTTTTGGCTCTGGTTTGTCACCGATGAGATCAACTATCCGCTGTATAAGAAACTGATTTACCTTCTTCATTGTGGAGGTATACTTATCTGATGAAGTGCCAAGGACAAGGGCATAATTACCTTGTGGATTTTCCGGTTTATCCCTCGCCCATTCGGTAAGACTTGTAGCACCGTTCTTTGTACGGAGATGTCGCCACGCTGTAGCAACTGTTTCAAGCTGACTGATTTGACTGCGTATAGTTGCCATTATTTCGGCACCACTTCTGGTTTCCCTGAAATATGCGTTAATAACATCTTGACCTGTACTTGTCAGCTCAAGCACTGCCCGTATTTTCTGAGGACTTCTTAGAGTCTGAACTACGTCATAGAGATCCCAATCTTCATCCTTTTCTCTCTTCCGATAGATGTAATATATAAATATTGCTCTGAGAACATCTTGAGCAGAAAGGTAGAAGAACTTATTCTGTCCTGTTGCCTGCTGCTGTTTTTCAACAAAGAGCGCCGCCAATTCATCAGCGAGAGCTGGATCGGTACAATCTGCTGAGATATCCCAGGCGTAGGCACGATTATCAAAGGGAGATAATATCTTGTATGGTACTCCCATACCTTTGAGCAGAGGCACATATTCTGGTTTGTCGTCATAAATCAGGGCACGAGTCTCAGGATTTTTTCCTATAAGAGGAAGTACTGACTTCATCAGCATCTTAAGGCTTAAAGTCTTACCTGACTTGTTAACCCCCAAAAAACAGTAGTGATTTGTATCTTGGATTCTTGGCAGATAGGCTCCTCCAAAGTAGGGACAACCCTCTTCTGTTCCTGATGATGATGTTTGCTCTTTGTCTGACATAGCTTGTACCTCTTCAACAGTTGTTTCTCTGAGACCTCGTAGTATATTTTCTTGTGAACTCTCTTGATGAGTTGGCAGAAAATCCCTCACCAAAAGAAAAGCGATAGGAGTGACGACAACTGCACCTATTAAGAACGCGAATTGATTTGATACCACCCCTTGTAGTAAAAAATAGGTTATTCCAAATGCTACAAATGGAAAACAGAATAGAGCCGCTACTTGCGCGAGGAGAGAGAGAACTGTTTCCCACTTTTTCTGCACGAATGCAGCATTTATAGCTGGTAGATAGTAAACCTCGATGGCAATAATCCAAGCTATAGCCAAGAGCACCGTTGCCTTTCCCAGCAGGTTTCCTTGATTAAAGAAAGAGAGTCCAGCTTCGTTAAAAATAAGATTGAGAATGGGGAGAGCGATCTGAGCGAGCAGAATCAGCAGAAATGTTGTAGCGCAGAGAACAACGAGCTTGGCTACTAACTCTTTTAGTAGATTTGTTTCCATGGCAGTAAAAGGAGTGACTACCTTATCTCAAATTCTGAAAATAGTTTTTTTTGCCTGTTATAAAGCTGTTATGGAATCTATAGGTTACATCGGCAGAGACAAGCCCTAAGAAACCCGCGATAAATGGAGGCAAGCCGACAGTTTCACGGAGTAAAGAATAGACAAAGAATCCGACGAGTGGCATTGCCAGCATCCCGAGTACCCACAACCCGAACCAAGAAGCGATTACCCGAACAACACTTTCATTTGAATTGAGGTGTGGTATTTCAGCAAACATACCGCTGACTGCGGCAAACAGAGGCAATACGAACTGTAGCGCATATGCCAATAACACGATTTGTAGGAGCATTGTATACGGCTGCCCGATAGCGTCTATAAATTCTCCCAAGATTTGCCAAAGTACAGAGTAGCTTATTGCAACGATAATGGGGGCACCAATAATGTTGAATAGATACTTGAATATGGTTAAATCACCATGCTGTTTGCGTTCTGACATACTCCTCCAGGGCTACCGTTGGTGACTGCGTTGTTGTTCCTTTTGGTATGAAGCGCCCTGGTGGTGCGTTTTTTGAGTGAGGGAGAGAGCAAGTTCTTTGTTTTGCTCCTGCTGCATCTGTTTTTCGAGTTGTCTTAGTTCTGGTCCAGCAGATGCTTTATCGAGATAAAATCTGGTTTTTTCCTTTGCTCGTGAAGCTTGTACGTAGGTCATGTGCAGGTTTTGCATAGCGCCTCCTGCTAAGACGTAGGCATTTTTTTTAACAGTAATGCCTTGTCCCTTATGGGTTGTGATAGCATAACCGAGCTTTATCGCATTGTAGCGTTTTAGGTTTAGCGTAACTACTTTTCCGTTATCGAGTTTGGCTGTTAGCTCATGGGTAAAGGGATTGAGCTTTTTTACGATGCCAAGCGTTCCGTTTTCTACCCCGTATTCTCGTGAGTTTTTGGTAAACATGATGCGATCACCAACATAAAACTTCTCACTGTTAGCTTTGAGGTAGCCTTTAAGAGGTAGATACGATGCTTGGAGTCGAGACCGCTGTGCCTCGCGATTGAGGCTGGTTGCCTCCTGGTTTGTTCCTGCGATGATAAGATGTTCCTTTGGTTTTTTTGCTCCTCCCTGTTGCTCCCAATCAGCGATGAGTTTTTGCATTGCCTTATTTCGACTTTGGGCGACGGTAAGTAGCCCCCGTTTTTTGTACTCAACGAGTGCCTGTTTTGCCTGTCCCTTTGAGAAGTGAAGAACTGCCTTCTTAGCCCACTCCTCTTTTTGCCTGAAGTTAGTTGTTAGTTCAGCAAAGCCGAGTCGTTGAGCAAAGTACCTAAATGGTCCCCCTGATTCAATGGGCTGAAGCTGATCCCAATCCCCGACTAATACAAGCTTGGCTCTGGAGCGTTGCGCTTCTTCTATCAGCCGAATCATCTGTCGAGTTCCCACCATCCCCGCTTCATCGACTACAATAACTGTGCGCTCATTCAGCTTCAGTGGTGAATGTTTCACCAGTGGCTTAACTATCTTTTTGAAGGGCTTGGTGAGGGTATTTTTTATCTGGCGAGCGGTTTTGCTCTTATCAATTTCGTAGAGAAGTTTTTCGATAGACATCGTGCTTTTGAATCCGCTGTCTTGTAGACCATTTGCTGCTTTTGCTGCTACTGCTGTGCCGATAACCTGATATCCTTCCTGTTCCCATGCAGAGCGTGCCGCCCCCAAGGTAAAGCTCTTTCCCGCACCAGCTCTTCCAGCGATGATCTGAATACTTCCGCTCCGCTCGGTCATGTGGCGCAGAGCCACCTCCTGGTCATGAGAAAGCTGTTTTCCATCAACTTCAAGTTTTCGTACCACCTTTGTTACCGTTGATTCCTTGACCTGATGGGCGTTATTGTGTTGCATGAGATCAACAGCGGCGAGCATATTTTTCTCTATGGACAGCATCTCCTTGGTGGTGTACACGACCTCCTTTTCCGGTTTTTTCTGACGGAATACGTTGCGTTCAAGGCGCACAACACGTTCTGAGCTAAGAAAATCTTTGACTCCATTAATAATTCGTTCAGCTCCGACTCCTGTTGTTTGCAGCTCTTCAGCGACGGCACGAATCAATGCCTGTTCAGAGAAGAAGCTATTCTTTGAAAGAAGACTTTTGTGGTCTCTATCTTCTGGGTTCCAGGTTGTAAGATTCTTGATAGTACTTGTTACCAGATTATCCCGCTCTGTTTCAGCCTTAAGTACCTTCTCAAAGCGGTAGAGTAGCTTATAAGACTTAAAGCCATGCTCATCACACACCGTCTGCCATATTTTATAGAGTTCCTTGCGGGGGAGATGAGATTTTTTCTGCCTTGTCTCAACGGCAGCGGTTGCCGCCGCCTTTGCACTGAGCACCTGTCCATTTTCGCTGAGTAGCCCTCGTTGTTTAAGAGCTTCAAGAATCTCCTTGCGTCGAGTGGAAAATGCTTCAATGAGTGTGTCTGGGACTCCCTTAACCTCAAACCAAGTTCTCTTCTTGACCAGCTCTATACCGAGTCGATTCTGAAGTTGTTGTGCTAATTCAGCCCGGTAGAGTGCTCCCGCAGCCATTTTGAGTTGAAAGAAGATTTTACTCTCTAAGGCGCGTGTTTTTCCATCCTTGGTAACCCCGATATTTAAAATGAGAGCATGAGTATGCAGTTGGCAGTCCTGAGCGCGAGAAGTGAGATGTTCAAATGCTCCAATAACGAGGTGAGCCGCCTCATAAGTTTGTCCACCTTTGCCTCGTGCAACGACTGCATGTTCTTCCAAGAATGCGAGAGCTTTTTTCACCGCCTCAAGGTGGGCTTGTCGAATCTCTTGCTGTACATCTTGGCTGCTACTTGCCAGGAGTATGCTGACACTTTTAGGAGCCGAGAAAGTTGCATCCCATCCAGGACGATGACTCCATTTCTCCGTTTTAATCCCTGCACTCTCTATGAGTTTTGTTGTGCCATCTGGAGAAAATCCATTGAAGCAGTGACGAAACTCCTCTTTGTTAATTTGCCCGAAGAGACCGAGTTTTTCTGCGCCCTTTCCTAGCCACTTACCTGGTGGTTCTCCGCCATTGATATAGTAGTCTTCCTGTGCGAGTTCGAGGTAGTAAAGCTCCTTTCCTCCACTCAATCCACCGATTGAAAGCATTTCTGTTTTTCCTTTAGTCGAGAGGTAAATTTTTTCGGCTCCACTGCTTGGCGACTTCACGACACTTTTTTCTCAAATCTTCACATTTTGCTACCTGCTTTTGAGAAGCCCCTGGCTCTGGATCTGTTCGCTTTGGTACAGCGATCATTTCACTCAGCATTGCCTCTGCTGTGGTGATAAGATTGAGGTTTACTCGTGCAATCTCTTCTTTTACCTCTTGCAGTACTTGTTGTTGTTCTTCTAACTCTTGGTGGAGATTTTTTAGATCTTGCCTTTCCAATGCATCTATCACGAGCTTTTTGGCAAAGAGGTGTGTTCCCAAGTTTGATTCTTTTCCGAACCTTGTGAGTAGTTTGAGATAGCTAGATGGTAAGCGAAATTGAATGAGATTATCTTCTCTGGTCACCATAATTCCTTCCTAAAATAAAAGGCTTTCACCCCTGTATACAGCCTGAATACTTTAGTTTCAGGAGTTTTCTATCTGCTTAATTTCTGTTTGTCGTACAGGGTGTGTACCCGTGAATTCCTTATCTTGTAAGGCTTTCTGTTGTTGCACCACCTGTAAAGTAGACCCGCAGGGTCAGTCAGGTGTGCGCGAGTAAATCGCAGATTTACGAGCTCTTCAAGAGAGAAAAAACATAGGGGGTAAAAGTGATGATTATGGATTACGAAGATGGTTTAAGGTACGGGGCTGTATTCGGCAGTATGATCGGAGCTGGAACAATGATTCTGATACCGATAATGACCGATTTTGTGAAAGGTGTTGGTAGTCGCCTGACTTCGCAAAAACGCAAAGGAGAACACGAGATCGGTGCGGCTGTTGTTGCGGTACTGCGTCAAGTTAGTACGCAGCTTGAAGATATAACCGATGTCGCAAAAACGCTGATCGAACATTCACGTTCTCGTTCTCAGAAATACGCTAAGAATCAGGTAGCGGAATCTCGGAAGCCACATAACAAACACGCGCAACACATAAACGGTGCGGTGCAGGGATAAACGTCACATCATGACTCGGAGTTATCCACATTGTGGGAAATCTGGAGCCTATCAAAAGGGGCGGAAGATTTTCCATACTGTGGATAACTCTCTCTGCATAATGACACAAATTTACGAGGAGAGGAAAGGATTAAAGATGCGAGATAGGAGGTAGTTCTCTGCGGTCTTTCCTCCCCTTTTTTTAAGAAGCCCGAAAGCATAGATGTATCGTGGCTTAAATATCAATAAGGGAGAAAATATCATGATAAATTACTTTAACGGAATAATCGGCGTTGAAAAAATTAAGACTCGATACCGAGAACTAGCTTTGCAACACCATCCCGACAGAGGGGGTAATCTCGAAACAATGCAGGAGATCAACCGCCAGTATCATGAGCGACTTAAAGCAAGTGATAAATCAACTTCACGCGGTAGTAACGGCGAGTCGCACACGTATTACTATAATGAAGAGCGGGAAACGATAGTAGCCGAAAAACTTGCGGAGGTTATCGCACGAAATCTATCCAATATACGCATTATGCTAGTCGGAACATGGTTATGGGTTGATGGTGAGACAAAGGCGGTGAAAGACCAGCTTAAAGAGCTAGGCTTTCGATGGCATGGGGAACGGGGAAAATGGTATTGGAATACGGGAAACTATCGGCGAGGTAGAAGCAATGCAGATTTCGGCACTATCGCCGCGAAGTACGGATACAAGGAGTACAATTCTGAAGAAAAGAAACGTATTTCTGCGTAAAGAAAAAAAATAGCCAAAAATGCTTGACTTTAGCAACTGAAAATGGAACTATAAACCTGTTAGCGAAGCTAGCAAGTCGGGTGTAAACTAACCGTTCTTTTTGGCTTTCCGTCCTGTTGCCTCAAGAAGCTTTCAGCAACGAACGTTCAGGCGAGTTTACTGTCGCCCCTAATAAATCTGTAGCACCACGAACATCAGCGAAGCATTCCTGTTTTTCATTACCCTTGACGAGTATTATAGGAACGCCAGCTATTCGAGCTTTGTACTCAATGAATTGCCTGAGCTGATAGAAACTCCAACTGTTTAGTCTTCGCTTCATAAGCTTAGTTTTTATTTCGGGGTTTGTTCTCTCCCTCACCCCTGTAAGCTCTTCAAGTGCCAGCATTGCGCCATTTTCCTTGGCTTTTTTCACTATGTCTGTACTGATGTTGTGGTTAACGCCAGTAGCAAAGCGTCTTTCTCTCCTCGACAACCGTTTCAAGACTTTTCGGCAGTTACGCCGAGTAGTCCGTGTGCCTTTCGAGGCTTTTTTCTGTAAAGAGCGCCGTACTCTGGTGTAGCGGTCACGTACCTCCCTGAGCTTTGAACCGCTGTATACTTCCCCCGTACTAAGAGCAGCAATCGTTTCCAGACCGAACTTTACTCCGATAATCTGTTCTCCTGCAATGGGAGGGGAAGTAAGATATTTAACCTGGAGATTAATGTAATACTGGTTGCCTCGTTTTACAAGTGTTGCACTGGTTGGTTCTGTGCCCGTAAGCAGTTTTTTCTGATATTCCCCAATTTCTAGTCTCAAGCGCTCTCTGCCTCCGACGAGAGAGAGGCTTACTGTCCAGTCTTTTTCCCTGAATGATATAGTACGGGCATTGTAGTCAATGCTGGTTGGTCGAAATGTTTTAACTTGTTGCTTTCGCTCATGTGCCGATTTACGATTTGCCGCGACTCGCCCCAGAGCTGCGATAACGAGGTTAGAGTTGACATGTGGGTACTGCTCACGAAGCTGATGATAGATTGCTGACTGAAGTTTAAGCTTGTTCCTTACGCTTGGGTCAACGTCTGCATTGATGTGGCGACATACGTTACAGAAACCGTCCAGGGTTGCCTCTAGTTTTTCTCTCTGATTATCAGTGACGGCAAGCTTGCACGATACGGTGAGATATTGTTCGTTGTTTGCGATTACCATCCTGCTTGCCCCAGACTTTGCTTTTCTTAAAGCCCTTCATATTCATATCACATCTCGCACACTGATTCTATTGAATATGAGCCAGCATAATCTAAAGGAGAAGATTAATACTCTGTGCAATGAGATTCAGTCCACTTTGGTTCCTATTGAACTTCTAACAGTGGAGGAAAGTAAAGGCATAATTAAACGTTTTGTCGCGGCTACCGAAGGCAATTTTCAATGCTGGTTGGCAACAGCTTTGATTGCTTCACGTTCAAGTGATGTTCGTTCTACCGTCGAGAAAAATTTGCAGGTTGAAATTCAAGAAAATCATAGTTCAATGCTGAGGAAATTCGCCGTTAATGCTCATGCTGAGCCGGATGCAGTAGACTTTCGTGTGGTTTCTCAAGCTGTTGAACAAGTTCGTTGGCTTGTAGCTGAGTGTTCAGGACTAAAGTGTATAGCTTTAATTGCCATGCTTGAAAGTGTTAGCTTTATCTATCCGTATCTGTCATCTCTTGCCAGAAAAGCCGGAAGTGATGATTTAACATACACAAATATTCATGAAATTGAAGATCCTGACCATGCAGAGCAGTTCTCTAAAGCACTCTCTGACGAGATGACATTTGGATATAACAACCCTGAACAGGATATTGATGAAGTTATTTCAGTTCTATCAGATTTATATCGTTCGATATTTAGGTGTCATTAAATGGGTTATCCAAATTCAGTGGCATTGGATAATGGTTAAAAGGTTTGAATTTTTGAGTGTGCATGAAAAAGCTACTGGTTTCCTAAAAAATCACTCTGATATACCTTTATCATCTTTTCGATGTCTCGAAGTTGTTTATCGCTAAATCTGAAGTTTCTCCTTAACTTTATCTACTGTTTTTTCTTTTTTAAGGAAAGGAGATCAATTCAGAGAATAGGTGAGCCGAGTTTACTTTTTGTTTTTTTGAACGATTTTTTTCTTAAGAGAAGTTTCTTCAACCTCTTGTGCCATCATGTTCATAAACTCATCACCAGAGAGACCAGATAATCGCCAGAGCTTTACGAGTTTTTTGGCATTGAGAGATTCGGTTCGTTCTTCAAACGCAATCCATGCTCGCGTGTCTCCAAGTTCCATCAATTTGTACATTTCATAGGGATTCTTTTTGAGAACTTTTTCCCTGATTTTTCTAATAAAATGCATAATTTATCCCTTAAAATGATTGACTACTGTATGTATTTACACTATAGTGTTTTTATCACGTTAAGGGAAGACAACCTTTAACACAAACGAAAAAAGATGGAGTGAAGAAAGAGCTTTAGCTGGCCTACTTCCTCACCCCGAATCCAATAAAGGATAACTACTATGATAGATAATAATGTTTCCTGTGTCACTCAAAGAGAGGTTGTTAAACATGCCGCTGAAGTTCATTCATTCGAGAAGCAGTCAGAGACACTTCACATTATTAGAGAAGCTACAGTCCGTTATAGAAAACTCACTGCGGTAAAGCAGCAGATAAAAGGAGTCGAGGATGTTCCTTCACTTTTTTGGAAGCTTGTACGAAATAGAGTTCAGGAAAACTTCTGTGCATTTTATCTCGATACAGATCATGCGGTTGTTTCAGCATCGCTTCTCTTTTTGGGTACGGCGGATAAGGCTCAGGTACATCCTCGCGAAATATATCAGGTTGCTGTTCTCACTGGTGCGGTAGCAATTATCGTAGCTCACAACCATCCGTCAGGAAACTCTCGCGAAAGTAGTGCGGATCGGCTTATGACCAAACGGCTCAAGGAAGCTGGAGAGCTCTTAGGAATTAAGCTTCTTGATAGTATTGTGATCGGAGATCCTGATATCAATTCAGCTTTGAGTAGAGGGTGGTTGTAATAAAAATAAAGGATGGTGGAGATCTTACCTATAAGGTCTCCACCGTCCTTTTAAGGGGGAGATGTTGCTGTCGTCCTGCTCAAGCGATAAGTAGTTTGCAAGGGAAAATAACCTTATGTTGTGTTTTTCTGCTAAGAAAGAGTCATATTTTGTGTTTGCTTCATCTACGCGATGACTTTTTAGACAGCCTGGTACTTTTGGTCAGTGAACCCCAATTTTGCTTGTCTAAGCTCTCCGTTTTTGCTTTTCCTCTTCGTATTTCATTGCGTCTATCCCCGCCTCATAAAGAAATTCTGGGGCGATGTCAGCACCATTAGTCCAGACGATAGTTGAAGCGTCTTGGTCATATCTGAGTTGAGCAAATAGCTCTACATCTTTGAGTGGTTCAAACATTTCTCCTGTGAGTTGACTTTCCAAGTCAACGATTTTTACAGAACCATCTCGAAACCAGACCTTTACCTTATATTCTTCCAGGTACTCAGCATCTTCAACAATCCAGTGAAGTCCGTTATAGGGGCGCAATTTTTCTTGGTTGTTCATTTTTCAAGCACCTTTTCCAATTTTCCAAAAGTTTGTCCTGATGTTCAGTCGCCCATCGCTTTACTATTCTTGCCAGTCGTGGGGGAAGTTCACCAGCAAGCATTGTACCCTCTTGGATAGACCATACAGATCTAAATCCCTGATAGTGAGCATGAAAATGTGGTGGCTCATGATCAAGTGGGTACATAAATATTTTGATTCCTAAGAATCGGCAGATCTCTGGCATTTATTATCCCTAAAATGTAGCTGTCTAACCAAGAACGTCAGACAGCTTGGATAATAAGTTATGAAAAAGCAATCTTTTTTGAGCAACTTTAGTCTGTTTTTTTTAGCCAACCCTGCCACTTTATTGAACAGATGAGGAATGCCGCCTGACACGACACTCCTTACCCTGGTAATTAAGCGTTAACTCTTATCTTCATCTGTTTTGACCTTCTTGAACTGTCTGGCAATCTGCCATCCATTATTCACCAAAACAACAGAACAACTAACTGCTTGGAGCCAGGGCAAAGTCTTGAGTAGCTGCTGTTCAAGATTACCACTATTGAAACCAAGTGAAAGACTCATAAAGAGTGCTGAAAAATTGCCAATCTGAAACATTATTTATTTTCCAAATTTTGTTATTTCTAGTAAGCCCTGTATTTTCTGTATTTTTATATGTGCTATAACGTAGAAGTCGAGACCACTTTTGTCTTGTTCTCTTAAGATTTTTTGTATCGAATGAGTTGAGCCTGTTTTGCTTCTTTAATGAGACCGTAAATGGTAATATCTTCATCTAATTCTTCCCAATGAATCCCAATGCCGAGCTTATCTACCTCCCACTTGGCAAGCTGTTCATCTGTTGCTTGAGCAAGCCGAGGGAATCGACTGCGAGAAGTCGGGATAATGGTTCCATCATCAAGGATGACCTCGAAGGTTTCAGGAGTAAGAAGGATATCAACGACTTTGTACGAACAATCAAGTGCTGAAATATTCATGCCATTTTCCTAAAAAATCACTCTGATATACCTTTATCATCTTTTCGATGTCTCGAAGTTGTTTATCGCTAAATCCGAAGTTTCTCCTTAACTTTATCGGCTCGATTTCAAAGACAGCCTCACAACCACTTTTCTTGACATGAACATGAGGTGGTTCATGCTCATCACTATAAAAACTGAATTTATATCCTTTGACTTCAAGTAATTTAGGAT
The DNA here is from genome assembly GCA_010692635.1 of Symploca sp. SIO2C1. Lineage (GTDB taxonomy): Bacteria > Cyanobacteriota > Cyanobacteriia > Cyanobacteriales > Coleofasciculaceae > Caldora. Next base: position 25,643 of record JAAHGL010000028.1, read on the forward strand.
TCATTTTTGGGATGACCTTTTATTAACACCCCTAATTTGCTGGTGTTTTTTTGTTTCCCTTCTGCTCCTTGCGACGTTTGATGTCTTCTCTAATAAGGGTGCGTACATATTCACTTGGGGTACTGTAGTGGTCTGCTTCTACCACGGTCTCCACCTTCTTTTTGAGAGCTTTAGGGAGTGAAATATTCATGGATGTCATGTTCATAAGGGAGAAGTTATCATCACCTCCATTAGTTGTCAATAATTGGCAGTTATTGACAGCGATGCTATTCCTTTATTCTCTGTTTAGATGGGGTTAGAGTGAGGTTGGAACGAAACCGCTTGCAGGATTTAAGGCGGTGTTTTGCTCAGGCAAATTGCAAACATCTCTCAAAGTCTCCCCTGCACCAAGTGATGTTTCCCATTTGTTCCTGAAACCTTATGGTGAGTTTTTTGTTTGTAGACAATTTACCATTGTCTTGCAAATAGAGCAGTAGTTGCGATATGGGCTTAACAGATAGAGTGACGTGTAATGGGTATTTCGCTATGTAACTTTCTATTTCTGGTGTTCAGAAATTTAATCAAAAATACTTTAAAAATTGGCTTAGCTAAGCTATTACGCTATTCGGTAATACTTACAATGCGCAAAGTCTATAAGCGTTTATTCTCGTTTTTTTGCTTTTAATGTAAGAGATTTTAATAGCCAAAAGCTAGGCGAAATTAAGCCATTTTTTAGTTTTGCTCTCCTGACACGGATACCTTTTGACCAGTCGCCACATCTCAGAATAAAACGCTGACACACAACCAAGGGCGCTTTTCGTTCCTTTGCTCAGGTTACCCCTACTACTCCCCATAAATTGTCACCACAATTTTTCGTTGACGTGGCTTAATATCACATTCGAGGTGAAAAATTTGCTGCCAAGTTCCTAACTCTAACGAGCCATTCTTTACTGGTACGGTTAGCGAAGGTCCCAACCAAGTTGCTTGCAAGTGAGAATGCCCATTGCCATCGTGCCACATTTGCTCATGTCCATATTCCCGACTTGGTGGAATCAGCTTATTTAAGATTTCGGGTAAATCCCTTTGTAATCCGGGTTCAAACTCAATCGTACCAATAGATGCTGTACTGCCAATATTAAAGATGTGAACCATTCCTGTCTTGATGCCAGAGTTCTGGACGATCGCATTTACCTTACCTGTAAGGTCATGCATATCTCCATGATTTTTCGTAGAAATTTGGATTTGCTCCTGATGAATCATAAAACCCGACGCACTGCATGATCGCAACGACTCACATCCCACTATAGATTACAGGGCTTACACTTTCTTAGTGAAGTCTCGCAAAGCTTTCAGGCTGTTGCCGGACAAGATAGAAAATTCAATTTTAGGGAATGGAAATAATAGTTTCCTCAGCTGGACGCTTCGCTCAAGGGTGCTTGAGCTAAATCACGGATCAGTGGAAGTTTGGAATGAAGATAAGCTCTGATACTCGAAATATCATCTACATCCAGCCAGGTTTCCCGCTCCAATCTCACAAGAAGCTGTTGAGCCAGTTCTGCATCACTCAGTCGTAGAAGTGTACTGATTTGCATGGCTTCAATTAAAGACCAAAATTGTCGTAAAGCTGAAATAGTCATGATTAAACGCTCCACCCCAACAATGTTTTATGCGCTCATAGACAAGCTGTCTTACATTAGCCTACACCCAAATCTTAAGAAAATCTTAAAATATTAATGGAGGAAGTCGGGTTATTGACATAACTTGATGCAAGTTAACAAACTGCAAAATTCCTCTGTATCTGGCATTGAGCCTGGAGATGGACATAGCATTTGGAAGAGCTGGCAGTTATGCTGCTCAGGTTAATGAGGCGCAAGGGTATCAGAAAGTATAACTTTAGAGACAATATAGGCACACTGTCCGTGGGTGAGCGAAAAAATGGTTGGGGGGAGGAGTTAGGTTAGCGCTCGATACACGCTACTTGATGCAGGGATGGACTTTGAGAGATGTTTGCAATTGAGGAGAAAACTCATGGACAGCGGTAAGCGTTATTGCACGAAATGAAGAGAGTGATGCTCACCTATCAGGTTGAACAGTGGAAGAGTGCTCGGTGGCAACGGGACGATCGCTTTTATTTGTGTGAGGTGAAGGAGGATCTCTGGAGTAACTGGTTGGTAATGAGGCAGTGGGGCGGTGTAAGCTCTGGTAGATGGGGAGCAAAGGAGACAGTGTGCAATAGTTTTGCAGAAGCCGAGGCACTTTTTGATGCAGTCGCCAAACGTAGGGAGAAGAGAGGATATGTGTTAGTGGAGCAAAAAACGGCGAAGGAGAAATGAGCCTGGTAGGTTTTTACTATAGTGCAATTTTGCGATAGTATATTTGTACTGCACTGTAGAATCATATTCTGCAACAACTTGTCGCAGAAATTTGGTTGCTTCAGGAAATTTGGCAGAAGTGGCAAGCTATTAACGGTATTTGTTTGTGAGTAGTTATCAAACTTCAGGGGTATTGAGAGAGTGACATCTGCCATCGATCATGATGCCATATTCAAAGAGTTACTATCAGTTTTTTTTCTTGACTTTATAGAGCTATTTGTCCCGCAAGTTCTTGAATATGCTGAGATAAGCAATTTTAGCTTGGAGCCGACAGAAACGGTTCGGGAAGTATTTAGCCCTTTCAGTAAAGGCAAGAAGAAGGTGGCTGATGTAGTAGCTCGTGTCTCCTTTCGAGACAGTGCCACCTGCTTTTTGATTCATGTTGAATCACAGTCGAGTGCTTACAGCAAAGAGGATTTTAGGTGGCGAATGTTTCATTATTTCTCTCGCCTCCATGAGAAGTTTCGTGTGCCTGTATATCCCATTGCTTTGTTTACCTTTGACGAACCAGAACAAAAGCAGGAAAATAGTTATGTAGTTAGTTTTCCCGACCGGGAAGTATTAAAGTTTAGCTTTGTAAGTATTCAACTCAATAGGCTGAACTGGCGAGATTTTCTTGAGCGCGACAATCCGGTGGCATCAGCGTTGATGGCGAAGATGAAGATAGCACCGGAAGAACGTCCCCAGGTAAAAGTCGAGTGTTTACGGCTACTTGCTACTTTTGAATTGGACAGAGAGAAAATGGAGTTAATCTCTGGCTTTATTGGAACCTATTTGCGCTTAAGTGAGGATGAGGAAGAGAGTTTTCAGCAAATACTAGAATCAATGGAGATAGAAGAAAAGGAGCGTGTGATGCAAATTGTTACTGATTGGCAAGAGAAAGGACGCGAAGAGGGGTTAAAGCAGGGACGAGTCGAAGGATTGCAGCAGGGTAAGCAGCAGGATATTCTCCAGCTCCTTGAGATTAGGTTTGAAGATGTAGCACAGGAATTGAAGCTCCTAATTAAGAAGTTAGATGATATTGAGCTACTCGGAAAACTTTTTGTTCAGGCAGTGACTATTCAGTCTTTAGATGATTTTGAATCTGTCGTCAGTCAGTATGTTACTGAGGAAGAAGAAGGTAATGTTATTGATGATGATAGTGCAGAGGAAGAAGAGGATTAGCCTCATGTCTGATTGTTTAACCTCTTGACTACGACCGTTAGGTTGCGTATATTACGGTGTAATATGGGATATTTGTAAAAAATCTATTGTGTTCCAGGTGGGTATATGAGAGACACCATAAACTAGTATAAAGTGGCTAATCTTACGCCTGAGACTGAACATACGTGGTGTCTGAGCGGGGTCTTTTATGTATGCTATTACTTTTGACCTTGATAGTGATACTTTGAGTAAGTCATATCTGAATTAATCTTGGAGAAATGCCTGCTCGGATATTTGTAAAACACTGATTTGATTGGCAATAGGTAGAGGCGCTTACTTTTTGTCTACGAAGGTAAAGGTATCTGCATAGCCACGCTAGTACAAAAATTAATATTTATAGATACCCGTTTCTTATTTAACATTCAATAATTTTTGATGCCCACGAATTGATTAAGTCGATTTCTGAGCTTTTCTCTTTGTCAAAGAGTCTACTGACTCTTGAATTTATCTAAACCTAATTATTAAGTGAAATATACCTCCATCTGAGCCAAAAGAAAAGTAAAAATTGCTTATTTATCGACAGATTTCTTAAAAAACTAAGGATTGGGCTTAGTAGCTCCTCGTAATCTTCATCAAATCTTGTTGAAGTGGGAGTAGTCCTTCTGAGAGAGAGGAGCTATATTGTAAGTGAGTATTTGTACTTCTCTCTGAAACGCAGTCTGCCTACCTGGTGCAAATAGTGATGAAGGGTATTGAAACGCAAGAGAGCTAGACGTTAAGACTCAAACGAGTTTGTCATAGACCCCGCAGTACACCCTTTGAAAACCTATCTGTCCCAATGGAAGGACTTACCGATCCGACATCAGGAGAGAGTTGGTTGTGGGGTGAGCATAGTCTCCAGTTGCCACCGTCCTACAATCCTTTTACTCAGCCTGTTGACAATTCAACGTACCCCCTCGGACAAGTGCTGCACACAGCATTTGAAGAGTTAGGCAGCACAGTCAATCAACACAATTTTGATGATTGGCAATCGAGCCAGTTTTGGCAAGAAGGTATTGCGTCTAATTCCTTTAGTCATGCCGTAGCACTTACCGGAAGCGAGGAAAGCGTTTTTCCGGTGGGAAATTTCCCCCATGATGAACTTCTCCACCGTGTATCCCCTCACCACATAGACTCATTAGGCGATGTCTTCACCGTACCAGGCGCACCAGAAGAGTCAGTAACCCTTTCTTTTGAGTGGACAACACGCAAAGCTGCATTTGATAGCGAGGTTGGGGTCTTTGTTATTGATGAGCAGGGGAGAGTTAACGGAGTAGCCCCTCATGAAGCGGGATATGCTCTAGCAGCACTGAGCAGTCCAACCCGACAAATTCTGTTTTCCAGTGGTCAAGGAGCAGGTGCAAGTCGTACCTTAACCTTTCAAGGAGGCAGTCGCCTTGGCTTCTATATCATCCAGGATAATACGGCAGAGTATTGGCTAAAGCATAATCCGAACAATATACCAGGGAACGGTTCCCTGGCTTTTTTTTCAATCAATGGAGTCAACCCCGATCTGTTTGACCATAGCCATGCACAAACACACGGTGATGGTAGTTGGGAGTTAGCCTGGGAAGATTTAACCGGAGGGGGAGACCAAGACTTTGATGACGTTGTATTTCGGGTGTCTCAAGTGCCTCAAGTGCAGGTATCTCAGGTCGAAGCAACTAGTTTACCCGGTCAAGTATTCCAGAGTCCAGGAGTAGCTGGACAAACAGTTACCACCAACTTTAACTGGCTTAGCCGGAGTGCAGCCTACAACAATGAGATGGGACTGTATCTGGTAGATGATCCTTCTGGACGGATTGGCAACCTGCTTCCTGGTGACCCAGGCTATGCCGCTGCTGCTCTGTCTTCTGAACGGCGGCAAGTTATCTTTGAAAGTGGTGAAAGAGCAGGAGCTACTGAGAGTTTAGAACTTCCCGCTCAGTCCTATTTTGGTTGGTACTTAATCCAAAATGCCACCACCCACCATTTTCTGAGCCAAAATCCTGAAAACCAGATAGGCGGTGGTCCACTTGCCTTTTTCTCCTTTTCTGGTGGTAACCCTGATGACTTCGAGCATATTCAGGTTCGCTCCGAAAGGGAACTAGCGTGGGAAGACTTAACAGGAGGAGGCGATCGCGATTTTAATGATCTAGTCTTTAGCTATGAGTTTGACACTCCCACAGGAACTCCTCACCAGCTTAGTCAGATTGCGATTAACGATGTAACGGTTACAGAAGAGGATGATGGTCAAGGTGTTGCTGAGTTTACCATCAGTTTATCGCAACCGAGCAACGCACCTATTATTGTTGACTTTATCACGGGGGAGGACACCGCAACAGCGGGAGAAGATTTTCAGTCGATAAGTGGCAGTGTGATCTTTGCAGCGGGAGAAACCAGCCAGAGTTTAGTTGTGCCGCTGCTCTGGGATAGACAGCATGAGGATGATGAGCAGTTCTTTATCCAACTCAGTAACCCTGTCAATGCTGAGATTGTTGATGCTCAAGGGATTGGTACGATTGAAGATAATGATCCTCTGCCACAGTTAGCGATCGCTGATGTCAGTGTAGTGGAAGGGGATACTGGCACAACCCAAATGCTCTTTACCGTGAGCCTTTCTGCTGCCAGTGACCAGCCTGTAACGGTAGAGTATACCAGCCAAGATGGTACAGCAGTAGCAGGTCAAGATTATCAAGCAGTCAGTGGCACATTAACCTTTGAGCCAGGTGGGGCACTTAGTCAAACCATTGCAGTACTGGTGCAAGGAGATACTGTTGCTGAACTTGATGAAAGCGTTATTCTGAATCTGAGTAATGCGACTAATGCTGAGATTGTTGATACTCAAGGGATTGGCACGATTGAGGATGATGATCCTCTACCACAGTTAGCGATCGCTGATGTCAGTGTAGTGGAAGGGGATACTGGCACAACCCAAATGCTCTTTACCGTTAGCCTCTCTGCTGCCAGTAACCAGCCTGTAACCGTAGAGTATGCCAGCCAAGATGGTACAGCAGTGGCGGGTCAAGATTATCAAGCCGTCAGTGGCACATTAACCTTTGAACCAGGTGGGGTACTCAGTCAAACCATTGCAGTGTTGGTACAAGGAGATACTGTTGATGAACTTGATGAAGCCGTCATTCTGAACCTGAGTAATCCTGTCAATGCTGAGATTGTTGATACTCAAGCAGTAGGCACGATTGAAGATGATGATGATAATCGGCTCATTGAAACAGATATTGTTCTGCAAGAAGGCAGCTCATTTCAGGTAAGCTACGAACTACCGATTGAGATTCCCGCAGAACCTTCAGTTTTGCGCTTCACGTATGCTGACTTGGTATTTGATACCGCCACTCTCAATGCTATCAACGATGCCTTTGAAGTAGCCCTGGTTGATGAACAAGGTAATTCTTTAGTCCATACACTTGCTACGAATCAAGATGCCTTCTTCAATGTGACGGAAGGCGAATCAAGTGCTGTAGCCGCTGGTGTAACTATTGATGGTCAAACGGTCAGTCTTAACCTAGCAGGACTACCCCCTGAAACAGCAGGAACACTAATACTGCGTTTAGTTAACGATGACGGGGATAGTAATACCTCAGTTCGCATCACTGATATTAGCCTTCAGCCAACAGATGAGACAAGCCCCACTGACGTTACCCCCGTTGTTGCCGGAGTAGCTACCGAACAAGCCATTGACTTTGCAGGCTTATTGGATGTCTCAGCAAGTACCCAAGCTGAATACAGTCGCACCTCATTGAATCAAGCCTCAGACATTTTATTGGCTGAGGTAGCAATTCGCAACACAGGAACCTACAGTATTGGCTCCCCTCTGTTAGTAGCTGTTACCAATATCAGTGACCCCACCGTTTCGGTAGTTAATGCAGATGGGTTCACGCCTGATGGATTACCTTATTATGATTTTAGTAATTTAATTGAACAGTCCCTAGACCCCACTGAACTAACAGCGACTAAGCCGTTTAGCTTCTGGAATCCCAACGGTATTCAGTTTACCTACGATGTGGTAGTTTTAGCGGGTATCAACGCTGCTCCAGAGATTGGAAGCACTCCAGGGCTTGAGGTGATAGCAGGGCAGTCGTACCTGTATGATGTTGAAGCCACCGACCCTGATAATGACTCACTAAGCTACGAACTGGTGGTTGCTCCGGTGGGGATGAGCATTGATGAAAACACTGGTCTAATTACCTGGGAGACCACCACAAACGATATTGCCAACCATGCAATTACCGTCCAGGTGAGTGATGGAAGAGGTGGCACAACGGAGCAAACCTATACGGTGTCGGTGATTGAAGAGCCTCCAAACCGACCACCTATCTTTACCTCAACACCAGTTGTTGATGCTCAGATTAACCAGCCGTACATTTATGATTCTCACGCCATTGACCCTGATAGTGATCCGTTAGAGTACAGTTTGGTTATTGGACCAGAAGGGATGCGGGTTGACCCGGAAACGGGAGTTGTTGAGTGGACACCACCACCAGTCTTGGCTTTAGGCGATACGGTACTTGGTCAGATTGGCTTACCAGGGGAGACCAATGAGTTTACCTTAAGTGGTGTTACAGGTCAGCGTCTCTACTTGGATAACCTACAAAGTTTTAGTGGCTGGCAAGTTGATATTTTTACTCCTAGTGGACTGGAAGTTGATAGAGAAAATGGTTTATTTACACTGACCGAAACTGGAAATTACCGAGTAGTTGTCGGTGGTAGCGGAGACCAAACAGGCAGCTACGGATTTAGCATTATTGACCCCAATTTACTCCCAGAAACTCCCTTTGATACGGTCATTGAAGGTCAGCTTAGTCCCGGAAGTGAGTCTGATTTATTCCGTTTCAATGGACTTTCTGGACAAAAACTATTCTTTGACCAACTGAGCAAGAATGGAAATGTGGATTGGGTGCTACTTGACTCTGGTAATCGCATTGTTGCCGAGAACTATTCAATGAATGATCTGGAGCTGTATTTACCCCGAAATGGTGAGTACATCCTGGCAGTGCGAGGAAAATCTGGTTTTACCGATATTGTTGATTATAGTTTTGAAATTGTTACACCGGATGAAATTACCAACCCACTCTTGTTGGGGAGTAATGATACGCCAAACAGTATAAGCGGCAGTATTAGTGAACCAGGGGAAGAGGACTTCTTTACGTTTACGGGTAGTAAGGGACAACGACTCTACTTAGATCGTCTCAATGCCATCAACAATAGCTCAATTACCGTAATGATTGAGAGTCCGAGTGGTCAAGAGTTCTTTAGTTATTATGATCGTCGTCGCTTAGTCCCTCAAAACTTTGATTCTGGGCATGAATGGTCTCCCATTACTTTAACCGAAGATGGTATATACCGAGTTCGGATTGATGGAGTTGGCGATGATGTAGGAGATTATAGCTTCAGCTTACGCGATTTTGATTTAGCAACCCCTATTGATTTAGATCAGCTTTATTCAGGAACCCTTACTCCTGGAGAAGCAAGCCATCTCTATCAGTTTGAAGCATTAGAAGGACAACGACTGTTTCTCGATTATCAAGATGACGCTGGTAACTATCCCAACAGAACAAGGTGGGTTCTGTATGACTCTGGAAATCGCCGAGTCGATTATGCTTATACGGGTAATCATATAGAGGTTGTACTGGATCATACCGATACGTACACTCTTGCCATCGAAGGGGACAAGGAGGATATTCCGGTTAATTATTCCTTTGAGGTTATCACTCCAGATACGAATACTAGTACGTTAGCATTTAATACTCCTATTATTGATGCCATTACCGAAAAAGGTGAGCAGGATGTCTTTATCTTTGAGGGAACCCAAGGACAGCGTATCTTCTTTGATGTGCTACAGGAATCAAATCACCGAATCGATTTTGTTACCCCTAGCGGTCAAAAACTGCTGGATTCACTAGTAGCAAACTCATACGAGCTTGAATGGTATCGAAGTCCTTTTATTCTGCCGGAAGATGGCACGTACCAAATTCTCTTTGATGGAAGCGACGGCAATACAGGGTCTTATGAGTTTCAGGTGGTTGATGTTAGCAATGCCCCAATTTTATCAGCCGAGACACCAATCACTAACACCCTTACTCCAGGTAACTCCATTGATTTCTACCAGTTTGAGGGGAGTAAAGGAGATCGCATCTACCTTGATAACAACACCACTTCTCAAAGTCTTTTTTCCCATGTTTTTAGTCCAGGCGGTCAGCTCATTACTAGAACCTCTAACAACCGCTTTGGTAATAATCAGTTAGACTTGGAATTTGTGTTGCCGGGAGATGGCACGTACTTCTGGATGCTTCGAGGCGAAGGCGATGAACCAATTGACTACACAATAGAACTGGTCTCGACAACAGCACCACCTGCACCAATTAGCTTAAACACCACGGTTGATAACGCCATCACCAAGCTAGGTGAACAAGACGCTTATACGTTTGCAGGCAATGCAGGTCAGCGAGTTATCTTTGATGCCTTGGCTGGTAATAGTAACATCACCGTCGAAATTAAAAATCCATTAGGTGACGTTGTTTTTGGCGGTAATTTGGGGAGTGATAGCTATCCTTTTACCCTCTTAGAGACTGGCACTTATGAAATTACCATTGATGGGAATAATGCTACCACAGGTGACTACAGCTTTGCTTTAAGAGAAAGTGCGTTACCTCTAACCGTTGGTACGCCTTTAACTGGAACGCTTGCAGCTCAAGAAACACTTCTCTATGAGTTTGTGGGGAGTGCAGGAGAAATCCTCAATTTTGATAGCCTCAGTGCTGCATCAGGCGGAGAATGGGTACTCTATGCGCCGAATAATAGGTTGCTTGAGTCATCAAGTCTTGGCTCAGACTTTACTCACACCTTACCCGCAGACGGAACATATCTACTTGCGCTGCGTAATAACTTAAATGGCGGGTTAAGCTATGATATCCAACTCAATGATATTTCTCCTACACCTGTTGTTTCAACAGGATTAGGTCAACTCTACAGTGGGGAAATGTCTACTTTTGGTGAAGTTGATGAGTACACCTTTACAGCTAATACCGGGACATTATTCTACTTTGATGGACTTCAGGATATTCCCAATCTGAGGGCTCGTCTCTATAACCCTGATGGCACAACTCTCTTCTCTAGCACCCCTGTTGCCGGAGATCGTGGTCTTTATCGCTTGACCCAAACAGGCGAGTATACCGTAAGAGTTAATGGATTGAATACAACAGGCAGCTACGAATTCAACTTAGTTGATGTAGAGGCAATCGCCTCTGATATTTCCTTTGATACAGTTATCAATACCTCATTGGAGCCAAGGGAATCAGCCTTCTACAAATTTACCGGAACTTCTGGACAACAGACATTTTTTGATGGCTTAGATGCCAATGATCTGAATGTTACGGCAAGGATTTTTGACTCCACTGGTCATCAAATCGTATCTACCAACACCACAGATAATTCTGGCTTACAGACACTTCCCTTTGATGGTGACTACTACCTGCTGCTAGATTCTGAAAATTCTGATAGTACGACAGTAAATTGGCGACTATTAGACCCCTCTAATGCCACACCTCTTGCTCTTGATACGTTAATCTCTGGAGATTTTGGTGACAGCAAACGAGAAACCTTCTTTTACTCGTTTACAGGCAATGAAGGTCAAAAATTCTACTTTGATAGAACCGTTGGCGGAACTCCTACCTATCCGAGAGGTTCCAACAATACCTATGCTGTTTACAGCCCCGACGGACAACAAGTTTTTTCACAATATTTATTGTATGATACTGAGTTAGCCAGCTTGCCAAAAGATGGACAATACCTCTTAGAAATCTCTGGTAACGCTGATGCCAATAATGACTATGGAATTCAGATTGTTACTCCTATTGATGAGACAGCATCTATTAATTTTGGTGAAGTTATTGCTGGTGATATTTTAGAAGCCGGACAGACCAATACCTACACCTTTACCGGAACGGAAAATCAGCGGTTGATTTTCGATAGTTTAAGTCAGGCGAGTAATTACAATATCCTCTCAGCCGAGATTTATAGTCCGAGCGGAAAACAACTCATTGATTACGATTTCAGGTATAATGATCCAGATGCCTTTACGCTTCATGAAAGTGGCACGTATCAGGTCGTTGTTGATGCTAGTGGTACGAATACATCTTCTTATAGCTTCCGGTTACTCGACTTTGCTGATGCTACCGAAGTTAATTTAGATACTCCCTTTAATGGGAACCTGGGTGATTCTAAACTAGAAACAGACCTTTATCGCTTTACAGGTGAGAAAGACCAGCGAGTTTACTTTGACCGCCTAGAAGGTCAAGCCTATAACACATATGTCCTGTCTGCTCCGGATGGTCACCAGATGTTCTCTCGGTGGTTGAGCGAGGACTATTATCCAACGATACTTCCTACTGATGGGGAATATTTTATTTCGTTTATCGGTAATGGCAGCAGTAACAACTCCAATTACAGCATGAATCTGGTTACGCCAGATTGGTTGACGACTGAACATACAATCGGTGAGACAATTAGTGGTGAGATTGGCGAAGCCGGAGAGGTTGACTATTACACCTTTACAGGTCAGCCAGGACAAGTACTCCGGTTTGATAGTCTGTTCCCGTCTCAGGATATTTCTGCTACCTTGCGTACACCTAGCGGTCGTCAGATTTGGAATGAAGATGTTGACCGAGACATTTTTTCAGACACAATTATCTTGGATGAGACGGGAACATATACGTTGTCTGTTGATGCACCGTGGGATAGTACAGGCGAGTATGCATTCCGGTTCTTAGATTTTGAGCAAGCGATAGATGCGGATCTAGATCAGAGAATTTCAGGCACATTTGGCAGTCAGGGCAATGACTCTATTATTTATAAATTTGATGTAGAAGCGGGACAACGACTTTACTTCAAGGAAACGGCAAGCGGAAATAGCTATCAAGGCTCATATTCTTTCCACGATTCTAGTGGCAACCGACTGTTCCACAATTACAACCTCTGGGATTTAGATAGCTCTGGAACAGTCATTGAAAAGAGTGGTGAATATTTCCTTGTACTGTCGGGAAGCAATGGTTCAAACTATGATTTTGAGATTGTTACACCAGAATTTGTCTCAACAGAATATACCATTGGCGATGCGGTTTTTGAAGAAATTAGCGAGGCTGGTGAACAGGATTGGTACTCCTTTGATGGGGTTGCTGGACAGCAAATCTATCTTGATAGCTTGCTTAATGCCAACGGTGAAATAACACGAAGGATTTATTCTCCTACTGGTAAAGCTATAACTCGAAATTATTCCAACGAGCTGAGCAGGAATAGTGATGTTATTACCTTAGAGGAAACGGGAACTTATAGATTTACCGTTGATGCGAGTTGGTCAAACACCGGAGAATATGGTTTCCGTTTATTAGATGTTGGCAATGCAGAGACACTAGACTTTAATACGCCGATTTCCGGTGATTTCGGTGATAGTAACCTCGAAACACAGCTCTATCAATTTTCAGGAGAAAAAGGTGAGCACATCTTCTTCGATAGGATTGATGGAGATCGCAACAATTACTATACTCTCTACCCGGCAAATGGAGAGCGCTTATTCTTTCAATCCCTCACCAGGGATAGGGATTTTGCCTTACCGGAGACGGGTAATTATCTGCTGGCGTTAGTTGGCAATGGCTCTGCCAATAATACTTATTCCTTGGAGGTTATAGCTCCAGATTTAGTCACAGAAACGCTTCAGTTGGGACAGACGGTTAATGGTACTATCAACGAGCTTGGACAATACCATACCTACACCTTTGAAGGGGAGGTTGGACAACAGTTATTCTTCGATATTTTGGGAAGGGACAATCCCTTAAGTACTAATCTTTATTCTCCCACAGGCAAGCTCGTTATCGATGAGGATACTGAAGGGGATTGGTTGCCATTTACCCTGACAGAATCGGGAACGTATCGATTAGTTGTTGATAGTGATGGTAAGTCGTCTAATGGGAATCAGTATTACAACACAGGTGACTACAGCTTTACTTTAAGCGATCGCGCTGTTGCTCCTGCCCTTGAGCTTGCAACTCCTCTTTCTGGAACTCTTGAACCTGGCAATTCTGTTGACTTGTACCAGTTTACTGGAACCCAAGGCACAACACTCAACTTTGACCTCGATGCTAACCAATGGGGGGGAGCTAACTGGATACTGTATGACCCTGGCAATCAGGCGATTGCTACCCCTGCTTGGAATAGCCCCGATTTTGAAGTAACTTTACCTTCTGATGGCTCATATACATTAGCAATCCAAGGTTCTAGTGGCAGTCCTGTCAACTATAGTTTCCAGGTAACCGATACCTCCGTTGATGCTGTTGAGAATACAGGTTTTGGTGTTGTTCAAAGCGGTTCTATTGATAGCAGCGGTCAAGTTGATAGTTATACCTTCACTGCTAATGCTGGCACGAAAGCGTTCTTTGATAGTCAAGACAGTTCTAGTTCAGCTCTGCGTTTTCGCTTAGTGAATCCAGACGGTAGCTACGTCATCAACAATCAATATGTACCGTATGACCAACTACCGGAAAACTTCCAACTTAATCAAACAGGGGAGTACACCTTAGAAGTTTATGGACAAAACGGAACGGGTACTGGTAATTATCAGTTCCAGTTGCTTGAACTTCCAGAAGACTTCTCCTCTCCAACGCTTATTCCCCTAGAGATTGGAACGGTTATCCAGGGAACACTAGATCCTGGTCGTTCTGCTCAAGCGTACAGTTTTATTGGGGGAACCGGAGAATCCATTTACTTCAATGGCATAGAGGGGAATAATGTCACGGTTCGGCTGTATGCTCCCAATGGTACGCAAGTCTTCTCTGTTGGAGATGTTGAATCCAGAGATCGTGGTCCCTATACGCTGACACAGGATGGTATGTACCATCTGGTACTTCAGGGAGGACAAGATAGTGCAGCCAACTACGAGTTTCAACTGCTGGACTTTGATAGTGGACAGGAATTGAAGTTCAACCTGCCTAATTCTGGCACACTGGAGTCTGGTTCACAAAATAAGCTCTATCAATTTAGCGGGGAAGCTGGTCAGACTTTCTTCTTTGACTCTCGTACCAATAGTTCTAGTAATTGGAAGCTCTATGACACTGGTAATAGGTTGATTCGGGAAGAGCAGTTAAAAGATGATTTTGAGGTAACACTTGACCAAGATGGGACGTATACGCTCATGCTTGGAGGAGGCTCTAATAATCAGCTTGACTATGATTTTAGGGTATTTACTTACGACGAAAAACAGTATCTGGATAGCATCATTCCCGGTACAGGTGAAGATTCCAGCACTGATGCTTTCTCTCTCGGTTCATTCGCCGTCAAACTTGCAGTTGAAGATGGACAAGGTGGAATCGGATTCCAAGATTATCAAATTCGCTTATTGCCTGATCCAGAAAATAATGAACCCGTCATAACAAGTAAGCCCGAAACTAGTATGGGGCTAAATCAAGTGGTTTATACCTATCAAATAGAAGGCTTTGACCTTGATAATGATGAGCTTACCTATCGTTTAGTTGACTCTCCATCTGGTGCTTACCTCAAACGAGATACGGGCAAACTTTGGTGGCTTCCTGAAAATCCTTTGACGGTTGGCGAAACCTATGAATTTACCGTAGAAGTCAATGATCGTCGTGGTGGTGCTACTCAACAAACCTTCACGGTAGAAGTTGAAGATAACGATGTCAGAAAAGGCTTTGGTGAGATTAGTGGTACTGTTTGGAATGATAACAATAGTGACCGTCAGCGAGGGATTACAGAAAGTGGTGCAGCAGGAGTACAAGTTTATCTCGATCTGAATGCTAATGGAAAAGTTGATCCTGATGAACCGATTGAAATAACGGCAATTGATAATCCGTTTACCCCAGATGTAGATGAAACAGGGCAGTACAAGTTTACTGATTTAACTCCAGGCACGTATATCGTTCGAGAAGTAGAGCCTGATGGTTTTCTTCAAACCTTCCCGAACGAACCATTAAGGGTAACAAACGATGGCATACTTCTAGCCGGAAGTTTATCTTTGTTGCAACCCAACCCAGATATTTCAGCTACGTTTGTTGGTAGAGCTGGTATTTCCACTGACGGCTTTGGCAGCAATCTAAATTTCAATCCTGGCGGTTCTGGAACAATTCAAGCTGACGTTCCCACAGGTTCTACTGTAGAATATGCCTTCTTGCACGTTGCCACACGCGCTTTCGGTGAAGCCGATAATCCTGAAGAGGCTTTTCGACCAGATGCGGTTGGTTTTGAGGGAACACCCATTGCTCTGAGTTGGTTAGACAATGTTCAAGATACACCACCTAGACTTAATTTTGAAACAGGACGTGCAGACGTAACTTCGATAGTAGCTGAAAAGGTCGGTAGTGGCGGTGGAATATTTGACTTTCAACTGGATGAATACCAAGATTTACAGTCTGGCAATGAAGCAATTGAGGGAATTAGTTTAACTGTCATTTATTCCAATCCCAATCTACCAGAAAGAACCCTGATGGTTTTTGAAGGTGGTCTGACTGGAGAAGCCCCTCAAAGCAATGTTGTTTCTTGGGGAGAACCACTGGATACTACTAGTCCAGATTTTAGCTCTCAATTAGCATTAGGAATCCAGTATAGTGAGCAACCAAGATATTCAGTCGGAACTCAGTTTACTACTGTTGATATTAATGGCGAACGACTCACTAGTTCTGCTGGAAATTCAAATGATGGCATAACCATTAGAGATCGATTTATCTCAGTTAATGGGGCGCTGGTTAGCGTCGGTGGAGTTGGAGACTCCCTTAATAATCCAACAGATCCATTTGATACCACAAATAATGGTGATGACGAACTGTACAATCTGGTTCCATTTATAAATGATGGGGATACAGCTTTAAGAGTAGATACCGCCAATCCTTCCAATGATGATTCAATTTTCCTTGCTGCTCTGACACTTCCAAATGTTGCTGAATTAGATTCTTCAGGTTTCTATAGTGTTAACGTTTCTCAAGGAGAAGTTATAGCGAATCTTGATTTTGGTAATGGTAGAACCGCCGCAACAGTTCAGAATGAATCTCCTACTTTTATCAGTGAGCCACCCACCACCATTACCATTGGCAACCAGCTAAGATATGAGGCTCAAGCTGTTGATGCTGTGCCAGATAATGATTGGCTTTACTATGACTTATTGGTTAATCCAGAAGGGATGGCGATTGATCCTTCAACTGGTGTTATTTACTGGAGTCCAACTTCAGAACAGGTTGGCACTGTTGATGTGGTTCTTCGAGTCCAGGATTTGTATGGTGGGAGAGACCTACAGCACTTTAGGTTAGAGGTTCAACCACCGAATACTGCACCAACTTTCACCTCTGACCCGACTGAAGCTACCTCACCTCAAGTTGGCAAACCCTTTGAGTACAACGCTGTAGCGATTGACGCAGATGGTGACCCGATTACCTATGAACTAGCCACCGCTGCACCCAACGGCGTAACCCTTGATTCAACCTCTGGAGTACTGAGCTGGACTCCCACCGATAATCAATTAGGCAACCACGAAATTATCCTCAAAGCTACGGATGATAAGGGCGGGGAATCAACACAGACGCTCAACTTAACAGTGATTGAGCCACAGCCCAACACTGCACCAAGCATCACCTCCCTACCACGTAACGTAACACGGGTCAATACCCCTTATCTCTATCAGCTTGCGGTGGAAGAACCTGATGGTGACCCCTTGACCTTTACCCTCATCAATGCACCAGCAGGGATGACCGTGAACCAGTCAGGACTGTTGAGTTGGCAACCAACCGCTCCTCAGATTGGTTCTCACACCGTTACCCTCACAGTCGAAGATGGACAGGGTGGCAGTGATACACAGTCCTACAATCTGGATGTACGCCATCAGGCAGCAAACTACGCACCAGAAATCACTTCTGAGCCACTGTATCTAACCAATATTGAACGATTCTATCAGTATCAGGCAACTGCCACTGACCCGGATGGGGATGCTCTGTTCTGGGAATTAACCCAAGCTCCAGAAGGTATGGTGATTGACCCACAAACGGGTGTAGTGAGCTGGCAACCAGAACTAAGCCAAGTGGGTGAGCATACTATAACCGCTCAAGTCACCGATGCGTTAGGCGCATTTGCTACTCAGACCTTTACCTTAGAAGCGCGGGGAGTAAATACACCACCACAGATTCTTTCCATACCCCCAACAGAAATAGGGATTAACCAGACATACCGCTACACCACCCAAGCAACAGATCCAGAAGGTGACCCCTTGAGCTTTAGCTTAGGAGCGCATCCCGAAGGCATGACCATTGATGAGACCACAGGAGAGGTGCAGTGGACACCCACTCAGGTTGGGACTCAGGAAGTAGAGGTGGTGGTACGAGATACCCAAGGAGGGGTGAATCGCCAGGTGTATGCTGTGGTTGTTACTTCTGCTGCGGTTAATCAAGCTCCCACGATTACCTCAACTCCAACGTTCTTAGCAGATACGGTTGATAGCTACCAATATCAGCTTGCCGCTACAGATCCAGATGGTGACCCACTAATCTACTCGCTGTTGGTGCAGCCAAGCGGGATGAGCATCGATGAGAACGGTTTGTTGCAGTGGTTGCCAATGACCAGTCAACTAGGCGACCATACGGTTACGGTAGCAGCTTTTGATTCTTTGGGATTGGGAGCAACCCAAACCTACACACTCCAGGTAACTGAAGTCAATCAAGCTCCGGTTATTAGCTCCACTCCCATTGAAGCTGTAGCAGCCGAGACTCCCTACCACTACGATATCTGGGCATCTGACCCAGATGGAGAACCAATTACCTACACTTTGGTTAATGCTCCCGCTGGCATGGCGATAGATGAGTTAGGGCGCATTACCTGGTCGCCGAGCGTAACAGATATTGGTAATTATCCCATTGAAGTTGCGGTTACCGACAGTCGCGGTGCGGTGACCACACAGACCTATAATTTAGTTGTTGAAGCTGACCAAGATGCTCCACAGGTTAATTTAGTAGTCAGTGAGTCACAGGTAGATGTTGGAAATTCTGTTACCTTAAGAGCCTCAGCAACCGATAATGTCGGGGTTGAGTTTTTAACGCTTACGGTAAATGGAACACCTGTGGCTCTGGATGCTCAAGGACGTGCCACGGTGCAACTGGATGCCGTTGGCACGATTGAGGCGGTGGTTACGGCAACGGATGCCGCAGGCAACAGTAGCAGCACTACTCAAAGCATTGTCGTTATCGACCCCACTGATACCGAAGCACCTGTGGTTGAGCTGATTTCTCTTGAAGGTGGGACTCCCTTTACCACACCGATTACTGCTCCCACGGATATTATCGGTACTGTAAGCGATGATAATCTACTCTCCTACACCCTTTCTGTAGCACCTCTGGCGGGGGGAGATTTTGTTGAGATTGCCAGTGGGACTAATCCTGTCACTGATGGATTTGTCGCAGACTTTGATCCTTCAGTCTTGCAAAATGATACCTATCGTTTGCGCTTGTCTGCCACTGATGCCGCAGGACTAACGGCTTATGATGAAACCTTAGTTGATGTAACGGGAGAGCTGAAACTTGGTAACTTCCAGCTTTCATTTACCGACCTCTCTATTCCGGTTTCAGGTATTCCCATCCAGGTAACCCGCACCTATGATACCCTGACCTCTAGCACCACTGATGACTTTGGTTACGGCTGGCGGTTAGAGTTCCGTGATACGGACTTACGCACCAGTTTAGGCAAGGATGAGGAACTTGAAGAGTTTGGTATCAGCTCCAAAGGCTTTGAGGAAGGAGAACGGGTGTACATCACCCTCCCCGGTGGCAAACGAGAAGCCTTTACCTTCAAACCTCAAATTAAACCTATCTCTCGCTTCTTCCCACCCATCGGCGGTGCAGATACGAACCTCTACACGCCAGCCTTTGAGTCAGAGTCAGGTTCAACCAGTACGCTGACAGTCAAGAACGTTGACCTGATTCGTACAGAAACAGGGGAGTTTGCCAGTCTCAACGGTGGCTTGTACAACCCTGCTAATGGACTCTACGGCTTTGGCGGTTACTATGAACTTACCACCAAAGAGGGCATTGTTTACCGCATTGATGGTTTAACGGGTGATGTGAATACGGTAACCGACCGTAACAACAATACCCTTACCTTCACCGATGCAGGAATCTCTAGCTCCACAGGTCAAGAGATTACCTTTGAGCGCAATGCAACAGGTCAAATTACCGCTGTCATTGACCCTGAAGGGAATCGGGTTACTTACGAGTACGATGCTCTGGGTGATTTAGTTGCGGTAACTGACCGAGAAGGTAATGTCACTCACTTTGATTATCATGATGAGCGTCCCCATTATTTAGAAGAGATCATCGACCCCCTCGGACGCACAGGTGTTCGTTCTGAGTATGATGAACAGGGACGCTTGGTGAATCTCTTTGATGCCGATGGCAATCTGGTTGAGCTAATTCACGACCCTGATAACTCCATTGAGACGGTCAAAGACCAGTTTGGCAATACTACCATCTATGAGTATGACGAACGAGGTAATGTTCTTACCGAGATAGACGCTCTTGGTGGTATCACCAGCCGTACTTACGATGATGATAACAACACGCTCACCGAAACTGACCCGTTAGGCAATACCACCACCTTTACCTATGATGATGATGGTGATGGTGATGTCTTAACTGAGACTGACCCCTTGGGGAATGTAACCCGCTACACCTACGACCGATTCGGGAATGTTCTTACCACCACCGACCCCACAGGACAAACCATCACCAATACCTATGATACACGGGGTAATCTCACGCAGATTGCTGGACAGGCAAGTGGGACACTGACCTTTAGCTATGATGCCTTTGGTAATCTAACCTCAATGGAGGATGGCTCTGGCACTAACAGTTTTGTCTATGACGCTGCTGGTAATATTACCAGTCAAACCGATGCTCTGGGTAATACCACAACTTTCACCTATGACAGCAATGGCAATCGGTTGAGTGAAACCACCTCCCAGACAACCCCTGATGGAGTACGGACGCTGGTTACCGAAATGGTCTATGATTCCGAAGGGCGAGTCATCCAGACTACCAACGCTGAAGGGGGTATTACCCAAACCGTTTATGACGCAGCGGGTAATCGCATTGAAGAGATTGATGCTTTGGGACGCTCTACGAAGTATATTTACGATGAGCGTGGTCAGCTCACAGAAAGCATCTATCCCGACGCTACCCCTGATGATGACTCAGATAATCCGCGCACTCGCACTGAATATGACCTTGCAGGTCAGGTAGTCGCTGAAATTGATGAGTTAGGACACCGTACCGCCTTTGTCTATGATGCGTTAGGTCGCCAGACTCAAACCATCTATCCAGATGATACACCTGATGACCTCTTAGATAACCCGCGCACTCGCACTGAGTATGATGCAGCAGGTCGAGTGGTGGCTGAGATTGATGAGAGAGGCAACCGTACTGAGTTTGTCTATGATGCCGCCGGAAGGCTGATTAAAACCATTCTGCCAGATGATACCCCTGGTGACCTGTCTGATAATCCCCGCAGCAGTAGCACTTATGATGCAGCGGGACGGCAGTTGACCCAGACTGACCCCTTGGGGCAGGTAACTCGCTTCCTGTATGATGACCTGGGGCGTCCGGTTGGTCAGGAGTATGCAGACGGTACAACTACTTCTGTTGAGTTTGACACAGCAGGTCGGGTGGTTGGTCGAACTGACCAGGCAGGACAAACTACAGGCTTTGAATACGATGCTTTAGGGCGTCTGACGGCAGTTGTTGATGCCTTGGGACACCGTACTGAGTATACCTATGATGAGCAGGGAAATCTCATTACTCAAACCGATGCTAACGGTCATATTACTCGCTATGAATATGATGGCTTAGGTAGGCGTACTGCAACGGAATTAGAGTTGGGGCAGCGGTCAAGTACAACCTATAATGCTGTAGGCAATGCCCTGAGTACCACAGACTTTAATGGCGATACCATCACCTATGAATATGATGAGAGAAACCGCCTGATTTTCAAAGATTTGCCAGGTGATGAGTTTGATGTCGCCTTTACCTACACTGATAATGGACTGCGAGAAACGGTTACTGATGGGCGGGGTACAACTACTTACAGTTATGATGAACGCGATCGCTTATTACAACGCATTGACCCTGATGGTCGCAGTATAGCCTACACCTATGATGAGGCAGGCAACCGCACCTCGGTTGAGATTCCCTCTGGTAGTACAGCTTACACCTTTGATGAGCAGAACCGTTTGCAGACCGTTACTGACCCCGATGGTGGTGTAACTACTTATACCTATAATGCTTTAGGGAATCTCATTCGCACTGACTTTGCCAATGGTACAGTTGAGATTCGTGAATATGATCAGCTACATCGCCTGGTTTATCTGGAGAATAGTGGTGCTGATGGGGTGATTAACAGCTTCCGCTATACGTTGGATGAGACGGGCAACCGTACAGCAGTTGAAGAGCATGACGGACGGCGGGTGGAGTACCGTTATGATGAACTCTATCGCCTGACACAAGAAGCTATCTTTGACCCTGGTGCAACAGAGGCTAACCGTACTATTGAGTATGCCTATGATGAGGTAGGAAATCGTCTCAGCAGGGAAGATTCTGAAGAAGGGGTTACGCTTTATACCTATGATGATAATGACCGTTTGCTCACGGCTACCACTGATGGGGTGGAGACGAGTTATGCCTATGATGATAATGGCAATACTGTCTCAAAGGCTACTGGTGGTGAAAGCGTTGGTTATCAGTGGAACGCTGAGAATCGGTTAATTGCTGCGGATACTGATGGTGATGGAACGGTTGATGTAACCAATCAGTATGATGCTAACGGGATTCGGGTTAGTCAGACTGTTGGTGGTGAAGAGACACGGTTTTTAATTGATGGGAATCGCCCGTATGCTCAGGTGGTTGAGGAGTATACGCCTGGTGGGGTGATTAAGGTTTCCTATGTGCATGGACATGATTTGATTTCTCAGGATAGGGATGGTGAGCAGTCTTTCTATCATGTGGATGGGTTGGGGAGTACCAGGGCGTTGAGTGATGAGAGTGGGGTAGGGAGTGACCAGTATATTTATGATGCGTTTGGGCAGGTTTTAACTAGGATTGGGGATACTGATAATTCGTATCTGTTTGCAGGTGAGCAGAGGGATACTGGTTTAGGGTTGGATTATCTCAGGGCGAGGTATTTTGATACTGAAACTGGTAGGTTCTATGGGCGTGATCCATTTAAAGGTTTCTTGAACAATCCGATAACACTTAATAAACATCTGTATGCCAATGCTAATCCCGTTATAAATACTGACCCAACAGGTCTGGTTTCTATAAATGAGCAAGTTCAGGCAACAGGACTCAGAAGCGTTTTAAGTAATGTTTCTTTATTCTTCCAGAAATCAACAATTACAAATTTAAGTCAATATACTGATTATTTTATTGCTGCACTAAATCTTGGAACAAGTTTGCTGTATGCCAAGTATTTGGGCTTTGATACTTCGATGTCTCTAAAGTTTAGAACTAGAGAAGAGGTTTATACAGTTGGCACGAAAATCAGTAAGGGTGGAAACCTTGAAATCTCAGTCAATGCTGCTCCCACACTATCTTTTACGCAACCAGGAAGAAAAAAATCATACGGCGGTACTACACTAAAACTAGTGTTTAACCCCAAAAATAACTACAAATTTATACCAGAACAAAGTCGGATTGAATTGCCTGGTAGTTTCTCTTTTAAATCACCATTATTCAGCATAGGATTTGAGGGTTCTATTGGTTTAGGTGTTTCAAGAGATAGCTATAGTACCATTGAGCTTAAGTTGGCTTTTGAATTCCTAACAAAGCTTGGTTTCTCCATTGATATTGTACCGTTTGATAAATTAGGATTTTTCGACATCAATAATATCAACAAAGAAATTAAATACTTATAGAATTAATAAATTCATTCTATAAATGTTTACTTTTGCTGATTTCAATTTTCATTTTTTGAAGTATTGTTATTGGCAACATAAATAGAACTCCAGATACAAAAAGCACAATTACAATTCCAATAATCCAGATATTCCAGTCTGCACCAGCTCTGATAACTGCATTTTGTGGATTAGTTGGATTAACATACACTTTTAACTGGTCACCAGTCGAATATTCGTTAGCTTTTTTTTCTGCCAAGAACTCAAGTCTAGCTAGATTATTGGGAGAGAGGGAGTATTGGTCAGTAATATACTTTGTTCCCTCAAATGAATACTGATATCGAATAACTGGAAAATATCCTACAGACTTCCTCTTTATTCTTTTCTCAACAACGCTTGAGATAATCTCTGCATCTGTTAACACCCACTTTCGTTTGACTTCATCTCCGCGTATTTCTGGAAATAAAAACTGACTAAAAAATATATAGGAAGCATAGCCAATTAAAAATAAACCAAAAGCATAGCGCATAAGAATAACCCGAAATGGACGAGCCAGTCAAGTAGCCTTCACCAGCGGTAAAAATATTGTTGTCAAACCGCTATAATCACCTTTTTAAAAGGCTTAAACACAAAGGTTCAGATGCCGTAAAAGTTGCAGCGATTGCTCAAAAATACACAAAAACTCTTCCCAACCTCGACACCAACCTTTTAAATATCTGAACCCTTTAAGTTAAAACCCTCCCCTTGTGCTTGTTCGAGTAATTTCTACTTCATTCTCTTAACTTCCGACTTTCGACTTCTGAAGGCGATCACACCATTGTTGAGCGACGGTTGCTACCTGTTCGCGCTCAGCTTCATTCGCCCAGACTTCTGACCAATTCAGCTTCCAACGGGAGAGAGAGCGCTGAAGTTCCAATAACTCCGTGGCAATCTGCATATCTGTTTCTAAATTAATTGTAGGTACTGTCCATTCCACAAAGAATTGACTCTCTCGAATTAAATGTTGCACCACAATATCATTACTTCCTTGGCGTACCAGGATATGTAACCGCATCAAATTCAATGCCAGATTTCCTAACTGACTTTCCCTGTTCCCCTGTAGATAATGGGTTTTGAGTAGATCCCAATTTATTGCCATTGGACATCACCTAAGAGAGACTTCACAATTTGGTTAATACGACTGCGAAGAGCAGAATCTTGAATTTTCATTGAGCGATTATTGGCACTAGGGCGAATATTGATGATCGACTCATACCCCACAGTCTGATTAAACGGATACCAATCTGCTCCCCAAATATTCTTCTGCTCACAACCATCACCGAGAAGAACCTGTTCGCAATCTACATGAAGTTCTCCTCCTCCTGCCAAAACCCCAAGCTCCACATCTACAGCCAGTTTAATATAAATTCCAAGAGCATCGAGCATCTCATGCATTTGTGCAGGTGTTGCACGGTCTCGAATAATGTGGATGAGCAATGATTACTAAACCCTCAAAATAGTATGGTCTCTGCAATCTTATCGCTCCTCTGAAGCAGCAAAAGCTAACTGTTGCTCAACAGAGTAACCCGTCATCTCAGCCTCAATAGTAGTGAGGACATCCAGACCTCTTGCTCTTAAAATAGTAGCTACCAAATGAGCAATATCCTCACCAGTGTAGAGTGAAGCAAAAATTTTCATTCCGCTTTCAATACTTTGCGAACTGCGGGATGAATCAGGTTATCAGGGATGTGGTTTCGCTCAATATACTCATTGATTTCAGCCTGGTTATCCAAATAAAAACTCAGGGCATCAAAGACTTGAGCCAGGGTAAGCTGAGGATACTGTGTGGGAATTTCTTCAGGAGGAGTCCCCAATCGCCATAAGCCGACAATGACTCGTACAGATATGCGAGTCCCGATGATAATCGGTTCACCGCTTAAAATCTCTGGATTGCGAGTGACATATCTGGAAACGGCTGTAGTGGTCATCAATAAAACCCCATAAGGGATAGCTGGTTCTCATTGTAGAGCCATATTGCTCCAGCCAAACTCTCTCTCGAACTTTTCGCTGAATCGTGCTAACCCATCCAGAATACAGAAGTTAAGATAGCGCCTGTCATTACTTCCCAAACACCATCATGGAACAAATCCCCAACATCCAAGAACTCTCAATAGTCCTCACTGTCCCGAACCACAATCCCACGCTTCTGACTCCAGACTTTCTCGCAGGTAGCGGCATCATCCCTACCGATTGGGAACTGTCCCGTCCCCCCGTACTCAGTGCCAGAGCCAGTCAAGTAGCCTTTACGAGTGGTACAAATATCGTTGCTCAACCTGGTACAATCACCTTCTCCGAAACCCTCAACCACAAAGATTCAGATGAGGTACAAGTAGCAGCGATCGCAAAAAAATATGCCAAAACTCTTCCCAACTTAGATTATCAAGCTATTGGCATTAATCCCAAACGCTTCATCACCTTTGAGAATGAGCCAGACGGAGGCAGAAACTACATCACCAAAACTCTCTTTGCACCTGGTTCCTGGCAAGATGTTGGTACAGAACCTCTCCAGGCTAGCATCAACCTCGTCTATACTTTAGAACATCGTCAACTAAGACTAACCATCGGTGAAGCCAAACTAAAGCTCCCCGATAAAGACTCCGTTTCAGCCATCTTGTTTGCTGGCAATTTCCACTATACAGTCACCGGAGAAACAGCAGAAGAACGAATCAAGCACCTGCAAGAGCAGCTTGATAATTGGCAAAGCGATTTAGAAGCGTTTCAAGAGATTATTGATACCAAATTCCTGTCTCAACCAAAATCTGAAACAATCCTCTCCATTCGAGATGCGGTGTAGATTGCGTTATTTGAGGTGAGGCTTTGTTCTGTGCGGAAGGAGAGAAGTGATTCTTGCAGAAATTTATGCCAGCCGGAAGAAGAATAGAGATTTCATCAACCCTTTACACAAACCTCATCAACTCTTCATGCAACAGTGGTTACAACCCTTTCTCTATAGGGGATAATTAAATTAACTTTGAAAGAGAGACATACTCTCGCTAAGCAAGCCTTTTATAAATAACTGCTATATTTACCACCGACCCGCCTGTACAGCTCAGGCGGGTAATTAAATGGCTGAAAAGCTGCTGCCGCTGTAAGCGATTTGGCACAAGTTCACTTTGTTGAATCTCCCACGCTGTAACATCCCTGGTGGGCTAATTGTGCAACAGCTTGTTGCATAATTAGCGTGGGGACACGTTCGTATTCCGCAGACGGTGTCTGCGTAATTGAGCAGAGTAAGGGATATTTTCCAGACAGTGTATGGAAAATTCCTTCACTAACCACCAATCGCCCCACGATAGCTATCGTAATAATTACCGTGTAAATTGCTATTTTTAAAGAGAAGGTGGAGCAGAGTGGTTTTTCAAGACCAGAAATTTCCCTTCAAGGAACTCTCTCTGAGAGTGCGTTTTTAGTAAATGCACTCAGGAGCCGTGACGAAGCTATAAGCCGAGATGGATATGCGTATCTGTGGGTAACAGAGGAAGTACAAAAGATTACCCAAGAGTATATGGCAGCGATGGGTCACTATGACGGAGTAGAACTTGCTCTTCGCAGTCGATTTTTTCTTGAATGTATGGAGAGGTTTGAATGTTGCCATCCTGAAGGATATTTTATCAATTTAGGAGCAGGATTTACCTCTTATCCTTACCTACTAAAGCAAGAATCTAAATGGATTGAAGTAGATCTGCCAGAGGTAACAAGTTGGAAGAGAGTGGAAGTTGAGCGGTTTATTCGAGAAGGAGTTTTGCCCACACGTACTGTTAAGTATTTATCCTGCAACCTCAATAGCCCAGAAGGGATTGATGACTTACAGAATAACCTTGATTCTATTATGCAAGGGAGTCCATCATTTGTGTTGCTAGAGGGAGTGAGTTATTACTTAGAACGTTCCTGTTTTGAGTATCTACTAAAGATGTTGAGTATGGTGCAAGCTCCAGGTTCTTTTCTTGCACTCGATTACTGGCAACCTTCCTTGAGTCAGAGTGAGCAGATAAGAAGGCTTCGGAGATTTTTTGCCTCACATTTTTCCCAAGATGAGCAAGACTACACGTTTATAGATAGCTCATTTTTTTGCTCACTAGACGGCTATTTAGTTGTTGAGCAAACAGATGCACCGCAACTTCATTGCCGTTATTACCATGAAGCCAATTTGGATGTTTCTGCAACACTAGCAGAGCATTATGTGCTGCTCAAAACCTGATTAGTAGAAAAGGAAATTTCGACGCTAATAGCAGAATTATGCAAGTCAGCGGAGCTGACTATACATTGATTTGGCAAACATTTCAAGGAGCAGATAGCACAACAACGTTCTCTTGAGCTATATTGTTTTTGAGTTTGTACTCATTGATTCGATTCCATTGGGTATGTCTTTTGACAAGTATTCTTGTTGTTGTAATAGACGTACCTTATTTTTTTCTCAGTCATTTCACCTCCCCATTTCCGCATCCCCCCCGCGTGGCATTTTGGCACAGTCGGACTCCGCAGCAAGGAACCGCTTCGCTCTGCACTTCGTTCCGTCCTTGCTGCGGAGCCTCCCGACTGTGCCTTAAAAATGACCACGGGGGGATGCTTTTGTTCTTTTTTGCTCTGTTCAGATAATAGCAATTTACTTAATAGAATCTCGGCATTTTTTCTCGATGAACGTGATAAAAATTCCTCTCTTTATATACACAATATGTAACATAATTTGCCGTTTTTTTGAGGAATTACCTGTTATAATAGAGGGACAAGATAAAAGATATGAGGCATCGCTACACCTCGTATCGCGCACAACAGGTTTTTGAACAATGCAAGATTTCATTTTCGCTACAGCTTTGTTTTTGGTTTATTTTTGTGCTGCAAGCTGTTTTCTATACAATCCAGAATCGGCAACAGCAGTCACAACCTTGCCAGCAACTTCTGAACCCAAAGAAGAAGTTGTTGTTGACACACCACAGGTTCCACAAGAGCTGGAGGTTTCTATTGAGATTGATGGCAACGATTGGACAGAAGAAGAACGAGCAGTAATCAGTTCCAATCCTGCCATTCTTGAGTCTTTCTTGCCTCCGGTAACACCACAAGAGTCATCCCTTGATGAGCTTTTGGAAGGTATTGAAGTAGAGCAAATTACGCTTCGGCAAGCGAGGAAAATTGCTAAGCGGCTTGGTATTAAGCAGACCGTTACTAACAACGGGAAGAAGAAGGACAAGCCCTTGAACTGGCTGAGACGTGAGATTCGGCAGTCGCTAGAGAAAAGCCCAGAGACGGCTGCACCCGTGATTCATGAAGTGTTGAGTGTTGCTTAAGGAGGAAGTTATGACACTCAACAAGTCAACATTGCAATTTGCGGGTATGACGCTACTGTATACAACGGCTCTTCTACTTGCCCCGATATGGATTGAACTCATTAGCCGTCTGCCGTAAGCCCGACAAAGGTTTAAGCCCCTTGGCTTGAACCTCAGATCCCGCCAGATGTGAGGTTCAAGCCACCCCAAGGTTTTTCATCTACCACCATTTCAAAGGGGAAGGCAGTGCCACCAGACTTGCAATCCAAGCACTGTCTTACCCCCAACAGATTCCTACCTCTCTTGGAGATAGCCCTATGAATATCTTTACACAGCAATTAACACAACAAGATATCGTAATTGAATCTTTACTGTCACAACTGACAGAAGCAAAAGCAAGAAAAGAAAACCTGGAACAGAGTCAAGCAACGTGCCAAACTGCAATAGAGAGCGTTGAGGCTGCCATCAAAGAGATAAAGAACCAAGGTATTGTTGAAACCCTGCCTCTCTTTAGAGCTGAATTGGAGCAGCTTTTTGATGGTAATAATAGTAACACTGGTAGTAGTAGTGACCCTCCTGAGCCAGAAGAAGAGATAATCTGCGATAGTGATTCTGGAATGAGAGATATCCAGAATGCTCCACATGAATCTTCTACAGCCAAACCATTAGCAACCATCCAAGATCCAGAGACCGGAACGCAGTACACTGTTACCGCCGTTGAGGATAGTCAAACTGGTGAACTGCAATACGCTGCTACCACTGTTGCACCAGCTCCCACAGACAACAGTAGTACTAGAGAGCAGGAAGCTAGTTCCTCAGTAGTAGAAGCAGAACTTACTGACAACCAGGACAAAGCTGAACATCCCGATATCGTTCACTTGGGAAAGCGAGTCATCTATTTACGGAATGTGGGTGAATACGCCATGACAGCCTGGTTTGGGTTTGACCTGATAAAAAACGCCAAAGCCTTCATCAAAGACGCTCAATTCGCCTTCTATCACATCTCAAAAGCTGAACTCAAACGCTCATCAACCCGCACAGGCTGCAAAGTAGAAGTGGTTGTGGAAGGTGATTTAGAGATATCCCGCATTGAAGGTGCAGCCAGGAAACTATTTGACTGGCAACCGCCTGAGCAGCCCAAGCCTCAACCAAAGCCAGAGGTGCAGGAGTTTAACATTGCGGTAAGTGGTCATGCCATCCAAGTGGAATACACCCCCCGCAAAATCGGAGACTCAGACCACCTGGCATTTAGAAGTCCCTATAACCCTCCCCGACCAATTCCGGTGAGTCAAACCGGATATCGCTCACATTTTTGCACCAACCAAGATATTGAAGCAGTTGGCACACCAGAGGATTATGCCATAGCCTACTGCCATGCTCTGTTGCGCTCTAAAAAAGGGCAAGAGCCATCGTTAAAGCAGGTTGTTGCTGTGGCTCAAGAGGTATTACCACCACATAAGCTAACGAAAGAATCTACTCCTACACGGCAACTTAATCCAGACCAGGAAGAAGAACAACTGGCACTAGTTATTTAGCCAAGCAGGAAGGGAGTTTCATCTTACCTGCCCCAATGAGCCTGGTGTCACCCCGTAAGCCAGCACCAGGCTATAAATCATTCCTGAAAGCACCCACGTTTCAAGTATTGCGGATATTTCTTACTCCTCATGTTTTTCCACACAGAACTCATCTTTGATGAGACTCCTCCCGTAATCGACGCCATCCTAAAACGCCCAGATGCCTTGCTGGTTATCAATCTAAGCGGTGGCAAGGACAGCTATGCAATGCTGCGCTACATGGTAAGACTTCATGCTCAACGAGGCTACCAGGCACAGATTGTAGCAGTTCATGCCAACCTGGGACTAGCCGAATGGGAAGGAACCGAGGCAATTATTCACGCCCAATGCAGTGATGTTGGTGTTCCGCTCACCGTTGTTAGACGCAGCCGAGGCGGGCTAGTCAAGCGGTTTTGGCAACGGTGGCAAACACTTCGAGCAGAAGGCAGAGATGTTCCACCGTTTAGCGACTCGAAAAATCGCTTCTGTACCTCAGATACCAAAGTGCAGCCAATAGACAAGTTTATTCGCTCCCTGCCCTGCCGCCTTGTTGTTAACTGCATGGGACTACGTGCGGAGGAAAGCCCAAAACGTGCTAAAAAGGGTCGGTGTGCAGTTCGCTCTAGTATAACAACGAAAGCACTCAAGAAATTGTTACCAGAAGAGGCTTGGGAGCAGTGGGAGGGTGGCAGGTTAGCGATTGACTGGCTACCGATTCATCACTTTCCGCTAGAGAGAGTCTGGCAGGAGGCAGGCAGCAGTAAGAAAGACTTAGAACGCAGACAACGGCTTTTTCACAAGGGGAAGATCACAGAAGCTTTTCTCGGCTGGCGAAACCACTATGCCTATGTGCTTGGAAACAAAAGGCTTTCGTGTGCGCTGTGCGTTTTTGCTGGAGCTAAAGAGCTAGCCCGTGGAGCGAGTTATCACCCGTTATTGTATGCCAATTACCGAAAACTTGAGGAGATAAGTGGCTACCAGTTCAAACAAGACCTTTCTCTTAAAAGTATTCCTCTGTTTACTCCCACAATTTCAGCACAAACACTTGCTTGCTTACTTTTAGAACTTAGAGTTGGATAATACCATGCAACTGTCAATCTTTAAGCGTTCACTGAAACCACTCTCAGAAGGCGCATACCACATTCCTGACTTTTTATCGCCTCAAGAACAGCAACACCTTTTGTCTACCTGCCGAAAATCGCTTCTTTCACTTCGTCTGAAAGGCTTTGACTTGGAACACCCTAAGACTCACTTTGGGGAGATGAAGGTAGGTGTTGCCTCACTCGGACATTGGTGGAGGCTTTATCAGCATTATCTCCCACCGCGTGTGCCAGTGCCAGAGCTTATCTACGAGTTTTGCCAGCGGGCAATAACAGAAGTAGGGCTTGTGACCTTTGCCGGGATTGAGACGGTCTCAGCTATCTTGCAGCACTATGACCCCTACAAAGCACCAGGAGTGAAATTAGGTCTTCATCGGGATGACAGCGAGGATACGTCACTCTTTGGAGCCGATGCCCCACCAGTCGTGTCTTTTTCCCTTGGCTGTGATGCCGTTTTTTTGTGGGGCGGAGCCGAGTATACCTCCCCAAAAGAAACAGTAATTCTTCTTTCAGGAGATGTGGTGTTGTTCGGCGGACACTCAAGACTTTTTTATCACGGCATCAATAAAGTGCTGCCTGACACAGAGCCTACGTTCCTAAAAACACGAGGGAGACTTAACATCACCGTGCGCCAAGCGGTACGAGCTGTGCAGCAATAGCCTGTTAGCTGTACTCCTCTGTAGCAAGATGTACTGTACTACGGTACATAATCATCCCGCGATCGCCTACGGCACCAGCTCGGAAGCTTGGTGGGGTATCTTTTTAGCTTTGTGTTCTATTTGAGAGTATATGTCAGCAAAGATGCCTTTGTTGAACTAGAGTTGGCATCGTTACTGCTCCTGGGCTTGGGTTTTTAGCCTTAACTAAGTGCCATTCAACCTAAGTATTTACTACCATCTATTCAACTATCGAAATCTGGAACTTCTAAGTTGACTCCAAACTCCACTTTGAGGACGGGTTCAAGGTCAATTTTTCCACCAAACTCAGGATCACCATCCTGGTCTACGTCCCAATCTGTATAAACGTCTATGCTACCACCCAAGGGAATTCATTTTTCTGCATCAACAGTTGAAATTTCTACATAATCTTCTGCAATATCATAAATACCTTCACCAACTTCTCTTACAGTTGCTGCAACGCCTTCCACTATTTCACCTGTGACTTCTAATGTTCCCTCTACTGCTTCCCCGACTACTCTTATTCTGTCTACGCTAAAGTCTTGAGCACCTTCAGCTATATTGCTAATTCCTTCCCCTATATTTCCTTCAGCTATATCGCTTATTCCCTGTCCAATCCCACTAACTGCCTTACCAACTCCACTGACGAAACTGCCACCAACTTCACCTACAGTCTCTCCAACTTCTGCGATAGTTTCTACTAAGCCTTCGACGGCTTCTCCCAAAACTCCACCGCCAGCCTCGGCGTAATCATTAATTTCTCCCAATGTCCCTTCAAGTTTCTCTCCTATGCCTTCAAGTTCTCCAGGTATCTGTGCTGCTTCCTGTATAGCATCACCAGTGTTAGTAATAACATCTCCTACTCCTTCAACAGTATTACCAATGCCGCCCTGCTCTATTTTTTCCATTGCCACATTCATTTTTTGTGTGATATTTTCAGCAAATTCTTTGCTGATATTCTCAAGCTCTTGAATGTTTTGATCGAGTTCACTTATATTATTTTGATTTTCTAAATCATCAGCCTCCTTATTGATTTGGTTTTCTGCCTCAATTTGAGCTTCCGCGATCTCGGTCTGACCTTCTATTCCAGCTTGAGGATCTGTATCGGTTTGCTTCTCTGTCTCAGTTTGAAGATCTGCCCCTTCACAAATTGCATCTTCACCAGGGGCTTGAGTTTGTGCCTCTTGCCCCTCTAAAGATTGGGCGGCTTCGTGTTCCTCAGGGGCAACCTCTGTTCCCGTTTGACCTTGGTCGAGCGCAGTTTGGTTATCAGCCTGACCCTCAACATTATCGGTTTGCTTCTCTGCCTCAGTTTGAAGATCTGCCCCTTCACAAATTGCATCTTCACCAGGGGCTTGAGTTTGTGCCTCTTGCCCCTCTAAAGATTGGGCGGCTTCGTGTTCCTCAGGGGCAACCTCTGTTCCCGTTTGACCTTGGTCGAGCGCAGTTTGGTTATCAGCCTGACTCTCAACATTATCAGCTTGGTCTTCTATATCGGCTTGAGGATCTGCCCCTTCACAAATTGCGTCTTCACCAGGGGCTTGAGTTTGGGCATCTTGACCATCTAGGGACTGGTTGGCTTCCTGTTCTTCAGGTGCGGTTCCGGCTAGAGAGGCTTCATTAGACTCGGTAACAACATTTTCATTTTCACTATTAGACGAATACTGCTCAGCAGCGGAATTATTGGCTTGATCAACTGCTCCTTCAGAGTTTTTTTCGTCAACAGAATTATTTTCTACAGAGGAACTCTCTAGACCATTGGCAGCTGAATGGGTTTGCTCGGCATGATTAGACGGAGTGTAAGAACTCTCTAGACCATTGGCAGCTGAATGGGTTTGCTCAGCATGATTAGACGGAGTGTAAGAACTCTCTAGACCATTGGCGGCACCATTGTCGCCTGAACCTTGGCTACCAGAAGCGCTACTTTGTGCGTCTGAGGAATCGGACGAATAACTACTTGAGTCCACCGCGCTTGAGCTACTATTAGAATCTACCGTACTGGTGCTGGATTCTGTCGTACTTGAGGTGCTACTTGACTCGACTCCGCTCATAAGCCTTTTTCCCAAAAATTAAGTTAGGACTTGAGGTATTTTTGAAAGCAATTTGTGATCAACGAATTAATCTTGTTGCATATACGGTAGCAAACCATTAAGAAGATTGCCCCTCAAGTGTTCATCTAGATCAGGAAGTACCTCTCCCATTTGTATCGCAAAGCACAAGCCAACTTTCCGCTGTTCTGAGGCAGGTATTTTAGAGGATGAAAATACGTTAGGGGTAAGCAAAACACGTCGAGTAGCCATACCGCAGACCTCTCGCAATTTCTCCCACTCTGCGTTATTTGATTCATTTGTAAAGTTTTTCCTCAGTCTATCGTCTTTAACTAAGGGAGATACATAATGACGATAGGCACAGATGTTATTCGAGCAAACTTTCTCACAACCCGAATAGGGAAAGTAGTTGCCAAAGAATAATTTTCTGAAGTTTTTTTGAAAATTAGCAATCTTATCAAAAACATCAACTTGTTCATAGGAATTTGGGTCTAACCTTTCGTTCATAGGCAAAAGCTTGAGGAGTAATTCTATAAATTGTCGTTTGATTGTTGCAATAATTTCATAGGAAACATGAAACTTATCCCCAAGTGCCTCGAATAGCTGATGAATTGACAAGGTTAAGGTAACAGGTAATAGATTAGAAAGATCCGGCTGATGTGAAATTTTACGAACTATTTGTGTCAAAATAGGTAAGCCCGATTGAAACAGCATGGGGTCGATAATACCGGAAATAAGATACTGGCGCAAAACCTCCTGAAATTCGGGGTTATTGGCAATCCGTTGAGCATCCCGTAAATACTTTTGAACCAGTCGAGCTTCAATTGGACTCCAGAAGAAACGGCAAAAAAGCAAAGTATTGTCTGCTTGAAACTGAGCCATAGATGTCCGAATATTCTCGGCACGAACGACTCCAAGTTCTTTCTGATAGGGAATCCGTAATCTAAGGGGATTGTCGTCTCCCTCTCCAAAAACCGCAGCTTCGCCCGTCGCACAGGAAGCAATCCACCGAGTCTGCTCAGTATTCATTACCATAGAGCCAGCTAGGATTTGGTGATCGTCAGCCGAAATAACACGATGAGCAATTTTGAGGTTTGTTAGTTTGATAATGTCGGAGGAGAGCTTGGAAGGGATTTGCTCTGCAATAACGATGCCTTCACCGTAGGCTCGAATCTCAGCCAAAATCTGACTGAAATCTTCAACTGCTTTACCCGCCATATTGGCGATGTCCAGTCTGGAAATACCTGATGTATCTTTAAGGATTCGATGAGCTTCCTCAACTACTGTAATGTGCTGGAGGGATGTTCCCTCTGAGAGTCCTTTAGCCCGATAATGCTCATAAATGGACATGAGTACCAGACCAATCAGGAATGCCTTCTCGCGGTCGTCTCCAACAGCATCTAGTTCCAGAATAGTTGGTTTTTCTAAGAGCTTTTGAATGGGTATGGAGATAGGGGTATCTAACATCAGCCCTTTGCCACCAATGCGAAGACTATCAATGCGGGTTTTCAGGGCACCTTTTATATTCCTCTCAACCTCATCGTGATATCTGGCTTGGCTAACAACTGCATCTACTTTCTCGTAAAGGTCGCTTAGTGTTGGATAAGCACCAGGATGCATTTGTATAGAGTCCTCTGAACTTAATAAACCTCTAGGATTTTCACCAGTAACTGGGTCCCAACCTTTGTCTTCGTAGATTTCATAAAGGCACCGCTCCAGAATTTCAGGCAATGGCGCAAACATGGCAAAACTAGCATTGAAAACAGATTTGAGGTGATCGATATGAGTCTGTACAGATACACCCGGTAAGATCTCAAAAGGATTTAAGCGAAATGGAGATACAGTCTCATCACCTAGGGTAAAAATCTGTAGTTTGTCTTGCAGGACACTCGATTTAAGTAGCGCACGATATTCAGTTTTGGCTGGTTCAATCACCAGAAACGGAATCTTTCTACTCTCTAGCTGTTTGAGTAAATGAAATATTGTATTTGTTTTACCACTACCAATAGTGCCTGTAATCAGCGTGTGACGAGTCAAAGCCTTTAAGTCAATTTCGTAAGGTCTTCCCGTACTTGTTTGCTGATTCAAAACATCACCAATCTGTATGGTGGGGTCAGATGTTGGCAAAGTATGAGGCGATAAATCAAAGTATGCTTGCGGATGTACAAAGAATCCGGGCATTTCTCGTGTAGGAAGATGCACCATTGCCGCCAATTCTGAGGAATTGAGCAAGTTCAGAAACGGAGTAGGATACTGAATTTTCCCTGGACCTTGAATAGCTACAAGGCTTTGCTGAGACAACGCCGAAATATCTTTGCTGATTTGTCCTGCACTTAAGACTCGGATAGGATCAGGTAATGATTTTGCTCCAGAAAAAATAGCTTTTACCGTTGCCTGGGCATGGGACAGAGTAGAGGAATCTGATGCAAAGATATAGCCGATAGACTGCCATAAACCATTAGATTTTCCAGTTTGCAGTTTATCCCAGAAATTTTCAAGTAGATTTCGATATTTCTCATTGATAGGGCGAGGTTGTCTTAAGTTAGCCGATTGCTCTGTATTATTAATATGTTCTAGTTCAGCTAGAGTATCTAGACTGAGGGATTGAAAATCTGAGGCATTAAAAGGATGAGCTACAACTACATAAGCCCATTGTTTGCCATAAAGTGCCTGAATCAGCCGATCAATTTGATTAGATTCCAGTGGCGTTGAATTAGTGAGTGTAGGTGTGCCAGTCACAACACCCATGTAGGGTAAGTAGCTAGGGTTGAAAAGGGAGCTTAATGTTGACTGAGCCTGTAATTCAATACCAGGATATGCACTTTGGAACAGAGAATTGATAATGTTTTCGGAGGTAGAGGAATTTTGAAAGCCAGAGTGACTATAGATAAATGCAGTTGCTAAAAGACGTATATTTTGAGCATCACCAATGATGCCATAGATAACCGATTGCCCAACACCATAAGCTCCCGTAAGCAGGTCTTCCATTCTTTGAATGAGTGTATTTCTGGGAAAGTTTCTTTGATTGATTACATCAACCCCTGGCAGACTTTTAATACCAACTAACTTGCTTGGCAATCTTTGGCAAGAGAGCCAATGTAATTTAGCTGCATCAATAGTACGCTGGCTCTCAACGAAATTTCTTTCGATATAGTCGATGTGCTTTATGGAAAAACTCATGGTATTTTTTTTAGACAACTTCTTTTAACAATCGCGAAACAATACGTATCTTTACGAAGCCTATAGCTTATTAATGCAATACTTTTTACAATAAACACATAGAGAAGTAGTCCGATTATATACTCCAATAGGTCGTCCATTTACAAAGCCAACCAATACTTGATCTCCATCGTGCAAGTTAGAGAAAGGCTCGTCACCTTCAAGCCTAATACCTCGATAATCTAATCCCCCATCTTGATCAGAGATCTCTAGTCTAAAGTTTAGATAGCATTTGTAGTTAGTTGAGGTAGAACCGCTACTGTAATACATGTACCCACTGGAGGAACCACTAGTATAGGAGTGATCTCTAATATCAACATTTCTGGCTACACCTCTAATTTTGATTATCTCTTGAGAGAGTTTGGAAATTTTCCGCTTATGCTTAAGCTTAGAAGCTGAAGTCTTTCGATAGTTTCGATAAATTAAGAAGGCAGAAAAAATCAATAGTGTCCAAGCTGTAATTTTGAACCATAAACTTGAAAGTTTTTTTTGAAAAAATGGATAATAAATTGCCGTATTTGAAAAATAATTAATAATACTAAATTCCGGTATTCTTTTTTGTAAAATGACAACAAAACCTCCTTCAAACAAGGTTGCAAAATAATACTGATTATCATAAAAAAAGTTAGTTATTTTTAAACTTTCTCCTGATTTATGAAAAATCCTGTTGATAGAGTACCCAAATATATTGTGGCAGTCAGTATTATCGTCTCTGTTTTCATTTAAGTTTCTGATTGCGTTTACTGAAAAAGCCAAATGTTGTATAATTGAGTTCTCATCTTTTTCTGCAAGAGGAGAACCTACTGAAACATATTTGCTACTATGATTGGCATAGGCATTATCTTCACCTGGTATTTTAATACAGTTTTCATCAATAAATCTTAAATAGCCATCATTTATAAAAATTATGCTTATTTTATATTCAGGAAGTTCATTTTTGCTGAAATCTAAAAGATCTACTGCCAAACTATCCTTAGGGTAAAAACAATTTTTGCCATAAAAATCATCAAAATTATAATCAGAAAAATATTTAGGTTTTGGCTCGGTTATGATAGGAATATAAACTTCTCCATTAAACTTTTGTTCACTAATAAAATAGTCTTCTAAATTCTTTTCTTCAATTCTCTCTTCTTTTATTGTGTATATATTTTTATTATCCATATAAGCTAAAACTAGCTGTTCAAAATCATGCTTATAATGATTATCTTCAACATAATAAAAAAAATCTGAATAATCATTTTTGCTATTAGCCTTAATCCAACCCAGTTTTTCTGAAATATTGCTACTAGTGGAAACGCAAGGTAAAGTATGTTGTGTTATTTTCTCAATTGAAGTAATAGCTTTTATTGATGCCTCACTTAATTCAGCCTCAAGTTGAACTCTATCGTTTTCAAGGTGGCTCGCATAAGTTGAGATGCCTATTCCCAAAAGCCCTAGACCAGCAAGAATTATGGAAATCTTACGCATTGAAATGAAATCCTTTTGGTAGATGTGTTGATATCAGTAGGCTATATCTGGTTGTATTGTATTTTAACGGAATGGCACTTAGTTAAGGCTGAAATCCAAGCTCAGAGAGAAAAATAGTGGATGATTTCTCTTCGGCTAAGCTGGAGGTATCCTTCGCACTCTCTTAGAGTGCGAAGGATGTATTGTGACTTTTTTGTGGTTATGTTTTTACAAATCTGGCAAGCAGCTACACTGGTGCTGTCAGCAATCCCCACCTGATTACACACGTTATTTACTAGCCCACAGACTCATTGCTCGATTTCTTGTTCCTGAGCTTTCCTTTCTTCAGAATGACTTACGTCAATATACTCTAAGGGACTTCCAAAAAATAAAACATCCCGCAAAGAGAATGATAATCATTGTCAGGGAGAGGAAGGGGTAGCCAACGGCTACCCCTTCCTCTCCCCTTATCTAGGGGAAAGTTGAATAAGTCTGAA
>JAAHGL010000280.1 GCA_010692635.1 Symploca sp. SIO2C1
ATTCACTCCATGATACCAGGGATGCCATCACTACCCATCTGTTATCATGTGATAACTTGCCTGATAGAGGGAATTCAAAATCTTCCGGTTGGCTAGGGGTATTCTCAACTTTTCGGTACATTTTCCCTGATTCTGGTGCAAGGGTTTTGAGGCATTTTACCAGAAAACCTGGGACTTGTTTGGCATCAAAATGATTGAAAACCATGTCTGGCATAGCTTCCACACTTATACAGCAAGCCCTAGGTAGGGCTTGCTGCAAGAGTCTGAAAGAGCTGTCTGGTATAGCTTTCAAGCTTTTATTTTCCTTGAAAAGTGCAAGAAAATTGAGCTCATCAATGCAATTTCCTTGCATCTTCTTAACCCATAATGCCCTTTAAAGACTATTCTAAACTCCTAAACTCCTATTCTCCTGACTCCTGACTCCTGACTCCTGACTCCTGACTACTTATTCAGCAAGCCCTAGGTAGGTTGGGTGGAACGAAGTGAAACCCAACGAGAGTGTACACCGGCTTGTTGGGTTACTCTTTCTGACAATGAAAATGCGATCGCAACCCATTCTGCTAAACTTGGCTCCTTATCAGTCTTACTAAAAAGCAGGTTTAGTCCTTTTCCCACCATTAGCTAGTTGCTTCCAGCTTAACCAGTTTGATAATAACCAATGACCAATTTTCAAGGGTAAATTGCCTGATTTTGGAGCAACTTGCGTCTTCGCTTCATCGCCTTAGCAGCTAAAGCATAGCCACCATCAGCACCATCGACAAAAGCAATGTGGTTACGGCCATTTTGCTCAGAGACAAGACAAGTCATTAGTACCCGATCAGATACATGTAAACCATATACTAACCTGCCTTTTCTATAGTTTTCTTCAAGGTAGCAGGTCAATTTTTCTCGTTGAGAGGCATTCCCCGATATTACCATCCTTAAGGTATCATCAAACTTGAGGTGGTCTGTATCAGCCACTATTTGAAGTTTGATTAATTTTCCATCTAGTTTGCCGATTTTTAGCTTGAATTTAATCAACAAAAGTGCTATTAAATTTTGTAGTTGATTGCTCAATAAAGCTAGCTTCCTTTTCAAGTAATTTTTAGAGCGAGACTGAATGTTGGCAACCTTAGATAAGTCTTTACCGCTAAAGGCTAGATTGAGATTTTGTGGGGTGACTGGATGAAAATTTTGCTGTTGACCATAGTATTGGTCGATTTGCTTGAAGACTCCCTCATAAATATGGTTATTATCTTCATTCAGCCCAGAATTAGCAACAACAATCAGACTGACTACTTCATCCCGGGGACTAGGAATATC
Organism: Symploca sp. SIO2C1; assembly: GCA_010692635.1. Lineage (GTDB taxonomy): Bacteria > Cyanobacteriota > Cyanobacteriia > Cyanobacteriales > Coleofasciculaceae > Caldora. The sequence goes on from JAAHGL010000280.1 coordinate 1,303, forward strand.
TTGCCAAGGACATTTCAATCCCGAAAAATCAACTTTGGGACATAAACCTAGATTTTTGAGCTCATAAGTTTTGCTAGTGAGGGGATCTTTGATTAATTGCTCGGCATAAGTTAAACCGCCCCCAGTAAATAATGCCTGTTGATATTTGTCAGAGACATTAAACTTGGCTACTTTTACATCATAATCATGAGCAGTGACAACAGCTACCGGCACCATACCTACCCGTAGTTGTAGCCCAAATTCTTCCTGAGCCAGTTTTTGTGTTCCTAGTAAAGCCTGCTGAGCTGGACTACAAAGCGTCGGAGGAATTAAAATTGAAGCGCCATCCCCACCAAAGATAAAAGGGATTTCCAGATTTCCAGCAATATTTAGTACCCCAATAATTGAGCAAGCACCTAAGAGGTTGACATCTTTGTAGCGTCCAGCTTCAATTGCTTTGGTAGAACCAACAATATCTGTGATAATGATGTACCAGTCTTTGGGTATAGAGACAAAACTATTATTACTCGTAACTACTCGACAAAAGCTATCATAACTCGGTAATTTCGAGTAAAATTCATCCGTATACATAGATTTGACAGTTTCCTGAAGGAGGGAGCAGCTGCTAGTAGAAGAAGGCAGAAGGCAGGAGGGAAGAAAGCTTACTGTAAAAGCTTTTTAACATTTTTAACTGGTCACTTATTTCCGCCTAGCTGCACTAGATATTTTTTGCACCCTGAAGGAAAAATCTCAGATGGGTGTTTGCTTGAAGAACTAGTACTAAATCTGTAGGTTGGGTAGAGCGCTAGCGAAACCCAACAAATCCCGACATTGTTGGGTTTCGTTCCTCAACCCAACCTACACTCATACCCACAGTTTTAGTCTGGACGAACTACTAGGACATAACCAAGCAATTGACACTTTCTTGAGTTGATCTATATTCAATTAGTATAGACGCTGTTATCCTAGGACAGCCTTAATGATTGCTCAAAAGCTAATGGCTAATGGCTAATGGTTAATGGCTAATGGCTAATCTCTGAAGAAATACCGAGTCAGGAGTCAGGAGGGAAGAGAATTTGAGTTTGTTTCTTCCTAGGACTTACGCACCGTAATAAAATTACGTCATCCTGAGCGATAGCGAAGGATCTCCCAGACGGCTCAGATGCTTCACTAGCAGAGCGCGGCGGAAATAACCAAAGCGTGAAAAAAGCTTAAAAAGCTCACCGTACAAGCTTTCTTCCCTTCTGCCTTCTGCCTCCTGCCTTCTGCCTTCTTACACTAGCACCTCAGCATGACAGTTGAATGCGATCGCTTGCTGAGCTTATCCGACCTATTACCTATAAATCAATCATATAATAATCCAGTGAAGAGCTTCCCCTACCCTGACGCCAGATGCTATCGGCTTCCCAAGAACCATTTTCTTTAGTGCGGCGGCGGGTACGAACCGTCAGTTTATCTGGTTCAAATTGCAGTAGATTGTATTGCCAGGGAGTGCCTGTAACTAATTCTTGGGTGGGTGCGCCGAAGGTTCCGGCACAAATTTGGTCTAGTTTACGTCCATCTTGGCTCATATCGTAGCGGTAGTTGCTGGTTTTGGCTTCGTGGATATGTCCGTGGAGAAAGAAGCGGAATCCGGCGACGGCGAGTTGCTCCAGGAAAGCGGCATCAGTGATCCTGTCTTCGTAGGCACTGCTGAGGGGATGGTGCCAAACGGCGATTTTCAGGCAATTATCGTAGTCTCGGTTGCGGCGAATTTGGGTGAGAGCGTTGCTCAGAGCATTCATGTTAATGCTGGCACGGGATTTGTAGTAGTGATCCAGTTGCCAAGCAGAGTTTAGTCCGAGGATAAGGAGGTTTTGCTGTGGGAGGTGGTAGAGGATGCCTTGTTGGTCGTAATCTAAGGGATAGGATTGGTTTGCGATCGCTTGGTAGAATTGGCTGAAGTGGATAAAGCGCTGTTTGTATGATTCTTCGTCTCGGACTCGGATGATAGTGTCAGTTTCTTTGATATAGTGACCTGCTTGGAGTTTTCCTTCGTACTCTTCCCGGTCAACTAGATTGTAAGCCTTTTTTGCCTGTTTCCAGTTGAGGTCGTGGTTACCAGGAACGATGATAATTTGTTCTGGTTCTAGGGGGAAGTCTTGGCGGAGATTGTTGAGGAATTGTTCGGCGGCTTGGTATTCTTCGGGGGTGGAGTAGTTGGCGATGTCGCCGGAGAGGATAAGAGCGTCGAGGTGAGGGATTTCGAGTTCGTTGTGAAGATCTTCTGCTAATTGGTTTGACCAGAGGGTAGCTTGGTTCAGGGTGGTAATGTGGAGATCCGAGAGATGGAGGATGTACATTAGTTGGATTGATGGGATATAGGGTTGAGGTTCTGGGGTAAGAATTAGTTGGGAAAGGGTAGGGTTGTAGAGTTGGCAGCGTTCTTGAATTTGTTCAAGTGCATTTATTGCCAAATTGAGTGTTTTTCCTTGATTAGGAGTAACAAAGTTTTCCTGTTTCAAGGCTTTAACTAACTGGTTAATTGCTGCTTCTGTACCAATTTTACCCAGGGCTTCAGCTGCATTTTGACGTACACCATAGTATCCATCTTTCAGAGCTTGAACCAGAGGTGGAATGGTTGCTTCTGTGCCAATTTTACCCAAGGCTTCAGCTGCTCTACTACGTACAAAAGATTCTTCATCTTGCAGAGCTTGAATCAGAGATGTAATTGCCGCTTCTGTGTCAATTTTACCTGGGACAGAAGCTGTACTTTCAAGTACATATTCTGTTCCAATGTTATACAGAGCATAAGCTGCATCCCAGTTTAGATAATCGTCTTCTTGATCTTGTCGCGCTTGAATCAGAGCCGGAATTGCGGCTTCTGTACCAATTTCCTCTAGGACTTCAGCAGCATTCCAATGTAGAGCATTGTCTTCAAATTCTAGTGCCTGAGTTAGACCAAAAATTGCAGCTTCTGTGCCAATTTTGTACAGAGCATAAGCTGCATCCCAGCGTAGATAATTGTCTTTATCTTGTAGTACTTCAATCAGAGCAGGAATTGCAGATTCTGTGCCAATTTTACCTAGTACTTCAGCGGCTCTACTACGTAAATAAAAGTCTTCATACTGTAGTGCTTTAATTATACCAAAAATTGCTGATTTTGTACCAATTTTTCCTAGAGATTCAATTGCAGTACTACGTAAATAATTGTCTTGCTCTTGCAGTACTTTAATCAGAGCAGGAGTTGCTGCATCTATGCCAATTGTTCCCAAGGCTTCAGCTGCATTCAGACTTACAGAATAGTCTTCATTGTATAGTACTTGAATTAGAGCAGGAATTGCGGCTTTTGTGCCAATTTTTCCCAGTACTTTAGCTGCACTTCTACATACATCATGGTCTTCATGTTGCAGTGCTGAAATTAGGGCTGAAATTGCCGCTTCTGTACCAATTTCTCCTAGAGCTTCAATTGAACTTCTACGTAAAGAATTGTCTTGCTCTCGCAGCACTTGGATCAGAGCAGGAGTTGCTGCATCTATACCAATTTTTCCCAAGGCTTCAGCTGCACTTCTACGTACACCAGTATCTTGGTGTTGCAGTGCTTCAGTTAGATCAGGGATTGCAGCTTCTGCACCAATTTTACCCAAGGATTGAGCTGCACTTCTACATAGATCATAGTCTTCATGTTTCAGTGCTTGAGTTAAACCAGAAATTGCTGATTCTGTGCCAATTAACTCCAAAACTTCAGCAGCACTTCTACGTACAGAATAGTTTCCATATTGTAAAGCATGAATGAGAGCAGTGATTGATACTTCTGTACCAATCTTTTTTATGACTTCAATTGTACTTATACGTACATTATATCGTTTGTATTTCAAGGCATGAATAAGAGCATGAGTTACTGTATCTATACCAATTTTTCCCAGAACATAAGCTGCAATACTACGTACAAAATTGTCTTCGTGTTGTAGAGCTTGAATCAAAGTATCAATTGTTGCTTCTGTATCAATTTTTTCGCGAGCTTCAGCTGCATCCCAATGTACAGAAACATCTTTATATTGCAGTTCCGTAATGAAAGCATGAATTATTGCTGCTGGGTCAATTTGTCCCAGAGCTTCAGCTGCATCCCAACGTACAAAATCGTTGTCATATCGCACTGCTGTGATTAAAGCCGTGATTGCTGATTGTGTGCTAATTTTTGCTAAGGCATAAGTCGCACTCCTACGTACAAAATTATCTTGATCTTGCAGTGCTGTAGTGAGAGCAGGAATTGTTGCTTCTGTTCCAATTTCTCCTAAGGCATAAGCTGCACTTCTACGTACAAAATCATCTTGATCTTGCAGTGCTGTAGTGAGAGCAGGAATTGCTGCTTCTGTTCCAATTTCTCCTAATATTTCAGCTGCAGTACTACGTAAATTATTGTCTTGATCTTGCAGTGCTGCAGTCAGAGCAAAAATTGCTGCTTCTGTTCCAATTTTTTTCAATGCTTCAGCTGCATCTAAACGTACATGAAGGTCTCCATATTGAAGAACTGTAATAAGAGCCGGAATAGCTGTTTCTGTACCAATTTTACCCAGGACTTCAACTACATTACTACGTACATAATCCTCTTGATCTTTCAAAGCTTGAATCAGAGGCGGAACAGCACTCTCAGAACTTGTTATACCCAAAAGCTGAATTTTGAGCAGTTGAGGAATTTCTAACCCAGCTACTAAACCTACCGTTTGCTTCTGAAACTTCGGTTTTACTACCCCTGCCAACCTTGCCCCCAACCTCCAATCCACCTCTAAGGCTAACTTCACCACTCGCACCGCCTGTGCCTTATTTTCCACCAACTCCAGCATCAGTGCTAGGGGTTCTGTCCATTTCAGATAATTCAGATACTCCCGTTTCAATTCTTCATCGCTGATACCTAACCCTCCTTTACTGCTAGGGCTAGCATGTACACACATCTGTTGCTCAACCTCAGAATGCTGCATTTTGCCCCCCAGCCCCCAATTCTGGGGGAGCCCCGAGTCAAAGTCCCCCAATTTTGGGGGATTTAGGGGGCTAGACTGTCTGGAAGTATAGGTTAGAGGATTTGTATATACACAGTAGCCTTGTGGTAGAGGGTTTGAGGAATAACTCAACAACTTCAGCAAATATTCCGCCGTATAATATTCCTGAAGCAGTTGATGCCGAAACTCAATCTGCTCCCCTGCTCTAAGTTGAATTAGGTGATGGTTGAGTAAATCCTCCAACCAATTGAGGGCGCAATCTTCCGGATAAGCAATCTTCCCTTGCAAAAACTCCATCAGCACTGCTTCCGCTTGCTGCCGGGGAATCGCTACTTGCAACTGTGTCTTCCCTTCCCCACAAGTCATCACCCAGGCTAACTGCTCCAACATCAGCTGCCACCAACGGCGAGACTCTTGGGAAACAGGGATATCCTGTTTGAGCTTGTCGTTATAAATCTGAGTGAATTGGCGAAACACTGAACCCAAATTAGCTGGCACTTTATTCTGGTTTTGAGCAAATACGGAACAGAGCATCATCAATAGCAGAGGCGTTTGTCCAAACTCCCGCAACCGACTACCCAACTGTTTCAACATCTGCTCTCCCTGCTCCGGCAGATATTTGCGGACAAATTGCTGCATTTGCCCTTCACTCAGGGGTTGCATTTCCAGCTTCTTGGTAATATCCAAGTCGCCTCCTACTCCCAAATCCCGCGTAGTGAAAACCATCGGCGTTGTTTTCCGGTAATTCTGCCGAAAGGTATGCAAATCCTGCCGAGCCTGCTGTGAAGGTAACTCATTCACCCCATCCACCAGCAGTAGCAATTGCCCTTGCCTCAGCCAATTTTTGAGCGTTGAACCATCCACCTCCAACTTGGGTTGATGCTGTTGCAGGAAGTCTTGGATTAAATCCAGGATGGAGTTATGGTAGTAGCGGAGTTTCACAAGCACAGGGATTTCGCCTCCATCCTCCCCAGCTTTCCTTCTCTGTGCTTCTTCCAGCAATAACCGCTCTAATGCCGTCGATTTACCGGAACCTGGTCTTCCTACTAATAATACGTGTTCCGGGGCATACTTCCTCAACCCCTCCAGCACCCCCAAGCGCTCGATACGCTCCTTCTCTTCTGTTTCCTCACTATCCCTTGCCTCCTGCTCCCGCTCAACCGTCTGCACCATTAACCCAAAATCAAACAGCAGCGGTATCTTTTCCGGCTTCTGTTGCTGCTTTCCCATCACCTCTGTCAGAGTGTAAACTTCCCACCATTGGGCATAATCCGTGCAGATTGATTCTAAATAGCCGTTCCAATCCACCATGCTCAGAAAGTTTAATAGAGGCGCATTATTTTCCTATTCTGACCTATCCTAACTTTCATTTGCGATCGCCTACAGCATCAGATCCGTAGGGTGCTGTTAGCGTAGCGTAACGCACCAAACCACCAATAACGGTGCGTTACGGCGCAAAAGCTTAAAATCTGCCATTACCTTGAGCAAGTATGCGCCTAACGCACCCTACACGATTTGCACCAGAAGCGAAGCGAAACCCAACAACGAGAGAATTAGCATTGGGTTTCGCTTTTGGTAGTTTTTTTTGAGATTTTGGTCAAAGGTTTGACAATACTTCACCCAATCTACGAAGGGAGTGATCGCACTATTTTACTCATAATTAAATCTACCGACTTGTTTGTTGTTAGAAAAAAATATTGAGCAAGTGAAGCAATGCCAAAGGCTTATCGTAGGATATACAAAAACTCTACAATTCAGGAATGGCAAATCTTTTCATAAAGTGGCAGAGTATGACTATGAAGTGAACTAGCCTTAGCTTTATTCTCGAAAAACGAGTCGGGGACCAACCCAACCAGCATTAAAATAATATTTTGTCTCACTTGCCAAATAGGTCTTTTCTTTTCCTTGATCAGGTTTAAAGGTTAAAGTGGTAGCTTGTTTCCAGTCAATCGAACTGGGGTAGGGTTTATCTGTGTAATCAAAATATTCCTGACTAACATCAGAAGTTAGATTTCCTGGTCCAGTTATGGGTTTTGAATTCCTTAACTCAACAGTCATTTTACCAAATTGAATTGTCATTTGAGTTACCTTCTAATTGTTTAATAGTATTTTATATTGATAAACGTTCCTGTAGAACAATACTATTAATTACTTATTAACTTATTAACTTCCTCAATCAGTAATCCTCCAACAGTCTTCTTCTCTCGAATCTGCGACAGGGCTAAGTAGGGCTTGCTGTATAAGTGTGGAAGCTATGCTAAACAAAGCTTTCAAGCATTTTGCAAGCGAAATAAGTGCAAGTAAATTATACCTTTTGGCTCAAAAAGCTTGCACAATTGAAAAAATCTGGGA
>JAAHGL010000281.1 GCA_010692635.1 Symploca sp. SIO2C1
TCCGGTAGTGTTTTGTCTAAGGTATCCTTAGTGCCGGGAGCTAGTAGCAGAACTTCTGCTCCTTGGTTCTCTGCCTCGGAAACACAGTTGAGTGCATTAAAGGAACCTTCGATAGGCACCTCACACTCATAAGCAAATTCTCCTAAAGGAAGCAGCTGTTGGAACTGTTTTTTAAGAGACTGGCTGTATTCATTTCTAGGGACATAGGCAATAGCTGCTTCCACCTGTCCAAATTGGTTGAGCATATAATTAGCTAAGTCTTTAGCTGCCGTTGCGTCATTGGTAGTCGTGCGGAAAAAGTAATCACTAGAATCGGACAGGTTGACAGAGGTACTTATGGGGGAAATGACGACGAGTTCTTGATTGTTATACACCCTCACAGCTTTCCGGGTGGCATCGCTGGAATTATGACCTATGACTCCTAAGATATCCGGATCTTCTGCAAGCTTATTAGCTACTTGCTCAGCGATGTCAGCTTCATCCTGATCATCAGTAATTGTGACTTGCAAGAGTTTTTCTTCAATTCCACCATTGCAATCTGGCTGACTCTCAACCTGCGCAACCGCTTGCTTAATTTCTTCAATACCACAATTGAGCTGACTTTGAGCTTGAGCAACCCCACGCAGAATTTCTTGAGCGATGTTGGAATCATCACCGATGGGAACATTAACTGCAATTTCTAGCTTTTCGCCAGTGTTGGTTGTTGCATTTTGTTCGGCTATAGCATTGTTGAGATAAATCAGTGTCTCTGGATCATTGGGGTTTTGTCTGAGAGAGTTTATGAAGTGCTCAATAGCATCGCTGAATTGTTTTTCTGCAAAGGCGATTATCCCCTCCTCTTTTTCAGAGGTGGTGTTATCGGTAATTAAACGTTTTCCTCCCTGACTGAGGTTAATGTCATTCGGCTCTACAGGGTTTTGTATATTATTTATGCTATCTGAGGAAATGTCGTTGGCAATGTAGATCGCAGCAGCAACTATACCCACCCCTGCCGCAACTTTCCACCAGTGATGATGGATTAGATTCAGGAGCTGCTCAACTGGAGTTTCTGGAGATAGAATCTCTGGAGGTGGAATCTCTGGGGGTGGAGGCCACATCAGCTCTGGTGCAGCAGGGTTTTGGCACATTATCGGCAGCCAAGTAGCACAGGGAAATCTGTTTTCCCTCCCCTGCAACCACTCACGCGCTTTCCGCACCGCTACATGAAGTGATTTACCTTCGGAAAAAAATTTCAAGAATCTCTTTAAAAATTCCTGCGCTACTAGATCAGGCACAGGCTCCCGCATCACAATCACTTGGGGGATATTCAATTTTTCCAAATGCAGCGCTAATTTCAATCCATCACAGGAATTGAAGATTGCCAGTTTTAAACCATTTTGTATAGCTTCGTCCAGAGCATACTCCAACTTTTGAAGAGATAGGCTTTCATGGTCATTGACCTTAATTTCTCCGTCAAAACTATGACCAGCAAAAAACAGAATGTCCCAACGCTGGTCATATAAATGCTCAAAAAGTTCTTCTTGTTCAGGTTTTTCCAGTAGAGTAACTGTTGCTCTTGGTAACTCGTTCAGCAAGTTTCGGTCTCTATTAACATTAATACCTTCACTACTCCCCAAAATCACCAAGATTTTGACTGGATTTTCTAAATTATCACGAGAACAAGTTTGATGCCTAGCACTCAGAACAACTCCCGCCTTTTTTCGACGATGCTTCAACAAATCCCATAGATGTAAAGGGAGCTTACGCAGTTGTTCATTCTCAGTTTGGAAGATGATGGGAATCGAATCATGCTCACTTGTTTGGTCTAGGATATCCATTTTCAAACTTCGACTGGATTCTTGCTCGAACCACTTTTTCAAGTGAGCTTCTAGTGCTTTGGCAGCCTTCTTACAGTTTTCCCTCAGTTCCTTCTCTGGATCTGGTTCGTCTTTAGGAAAAGTAATTTTCCTGACTGGCTCTGAGCTATTCTTGGGAGATCGATTGTCGATAGCTTGATTGTCGGTAGCTTGCCAATACAGCCAAGTATAGTAAGTATTTTGCCAGTCCTGATAAAGCTGAGGAATATTATGATCTTCGGGAAGCCAACCAATAAATTCTTTACTTATCTCACCATTCTCCCAAATTTGGAGAGTGACGGGAAAACCACCATTTTTAAAATCGCCTTGGTTAATTCTGAAAATAGCTAGTTTGCTCATATGGGATTGGGAAGAGTTATAATCGTGCATCCCCAATCTTTCTTGGAGATCGGGGATTAGTTATCAATTTAATTGATTCTGTTCACATTGCTGGAAAAATCAGTGAAGCACTCCTAAAATTCCTCGCATATGACTGATGTGACAGCCTTACTCAGACTATAAAATTTTCCGTGATACTAGTACTGTCCAGAGTAACCCTAACGCTGAATTGGTCTCCAGATTCGGCACTAAACATATGTTCGATGTAGTACTTGTCTTCTTCTGCTTGAGTTTGAGTCTCTTGAAGGGGATTACCAGCTTCATCCAGAATGCTCAGTTGCAGATCTAGGGGTAGATAGGTCTCACTTTCTATTGGGTACACCCGTATCAGGATCGCCACACTCTGGTCAAGCTTTTGTAGGATTGCGACCATGAGAGCAACTGAATAACCTGTCAGTTGCATCCCCAAATCTATTACTCTTCTTACTCCGCCTACAGGATTTTTCGGTTCAATCTTCCATAAGCGTTTTGCAGCTCCCCATCTAGTTTTTTCTTTCTGGGTAGTCTGCAAAATTTTAATCAACTCTTCTTTTGTTGTGCCGCGAAATCTCGGAGCTTCGCCGCGATATCCTAGAGCAAAGCTGAGATCTCTAGCGCCAAACAATTTTTCAACCGCTTGCCAACCCGCCTCAAAAATATTGTCAAACCATCGACTCAACTGCACTGGAGGTTCATCAATATGCTCAATTAGCATATCAAGAGGTTGTAGCTGACTAATGCCAAGCATCGTTGTTGATACTGCTGGTACAAACCCCAACACTGTTCCTTCTTTGTAAGCTTCATTTAACTGCACCACCACATAGCCGATGCGGTCTTTCCAGACTTCTTGAGGAATGAAACAAGTATGATCTCCCTCCCTTATGGGACGACACTCTAGGCGTCCTCCAGCTTCAGGAATGTATAAGTCAGCCACATCCGCAAACAAACGACCTACAGGATTCCAGCAATAGCTAGCTTTCAAATCCGTCGGAATCTCCAGCATTTCTAAGTAGTAGTGCATGACTAGCACCGCCAGAGTATTGCGCTCCACCTGCTCTTGTTTTTCAACAGTAGGTTGCTGTTGAGCAAATTCTTTGGCTTTCTGCCTATCTGCTTTGGTGATAGGAATAGCAATGGTGATACGTTCTGTTGAATAAATCATAGGTAGGTTAGGAAATAAGGGTTACAGGGTAAAAGGACAGGTTTAATCAGTAATTATCTCTTGTTTGTTAGGGGCGGGTTTATCAATCATTTTGCTGGACAGGCGAAAGTGCTAGTCAACCCACCCCAATAACTCGGTGATCTACATAAAACTAAATGGTATAAGCTACTCATAGTCCTCCTTAATGGTAGTTTGAGTTTTTACTCTTCGAGCCATCCTTGGGATTTGCCGAAATCGAGCAGAAGAGGGAAGCATTTTCTTTGGTAGAAGCTGCTGAGGGTTGAGGTTGATACGCCAAATTCTTTTGCTAATTCCCCCCAGGTTTTTTCTTCTGTTGGTAAGCGGCACAAGATCAAGCTGTAGGCATTGATCTCCTTGCGATCGCGAAGATGAATGCGACTAAGCTCACTCTTATGTTGCTCAAGCCATTTCCAAGTCTCTTCCAGAATACCTAGTGGATCTGAATTACCTACTGGATCAGGTATCTTCTCTATCGGGTCTGATACTTCATCATCATCGTATAGTTGTTGAGTCGAATCGTGTTTTTTCTTTGCCTCTGCTGCTGCTACGCACAAATCCCTGATTCTGAATTTAAGGTATGTATTAAACCAAGTCATAACCCTTCCTCGTTCTAAGTCGTAATTACAGAAATTTTTGCTAAACCAAAGCCAAGTTACCTGGAGTGCCTCCTCGTAAAGCTCCTCAACAACACCCCAACCCCTCCAGATTTTGTTTGATTGCTGCATTTTTCCCACAATCTCATTCAGTAATTTCTGTCGCTCTAGACTACGGGGTAAATGCATACGAGCCTCTTTTATTAATTGGCTTAGTTGCTCGTTTAAATCGTCTGTGTACATAACTTGGTTGAGGGTGGAGTTGATCATGTTTATTGAGTTAAACCTCCGAAACCTGTCCCCACATCATTTTTGTTCTGGCAAGCTAGTCTTAGTTATCCAGTTAGGTGTTCTGTAGGCTTATCAGGCTAAATCTAGAGGCTTAATATAATTCGTTACAAAATTTCACAATAATTGCTCCATCCACCCATCACTTGACGGGATGACAGAAACTTTTAGTTTTCAGCATTTGCTTTAGACTCTGGACAAAATCCTTAAAAAAGCCATGGCTAAAGGCGTATAGCGCAATTCACGAGGCACAAACAGCTTAACCATCGCTTTGGCAACATTGATCCATCCTTTCGACTGACCAAAATTGAGGAGCCGAGGGAAGCATTCTCGATTCCAGAAGTCAATGAGAGTTGAGTCTGACACTCCAAACTCTGCTTCTAACTCCTTCCAGGTTTTTGCTCTGTTTTTCTTTTGAGGTAAGCGGTAGAAAATGAGAAGATAACAGTTAACCTTTTCTGAGCGATCGCGCAGGCGAATGCGACATAGATCACGTCTGTTTTCCTCTAGCCATTGCCGAGTCTCTTTTGCAAGCAACCATGGATCACTTGGATGGGTATCAGCTAAGTTATTGAAGATATCTGGCTCTTTCCCATCCTGATTGGATGGAGGATTATAGAGCCACTCTTGATCCTCTCTTGCTTCTCTGTATACATCTTTGAGTTTGTAGTTATAAAGGTTAAACTTAAACCAACCGATAACAGTTGCTGCTTCTGGATTTTTCGCCTTTTCTGGATTGAACTTACAGAAGTTTTTGCTGAACCAAATCCAAGTTCGCTGGAGTGCCTCTTCATAATACTCATCACCATCCTTTCTGATTTCACCTGATTGCTGCATTTTGTAAATGATCTGATTGATCAAGTGCTGCCTTTTCCTGAGCAATTCCCGTCGCTTCCGGCTGTTTTTTGGAAGTTGTTCTGCTTCTTTGAGAAGCATACAAGCTTGCTGGATTAGTTGGCGTAGCTGCTGATCCAAGTTCATGATTGACTCAAGGGTAGAATGTGTCTAAAGTGTTATGCATTTAAATTGCGATATTGATATTGATAAAAAGATTGTTGACAATGAGGTATAGAATTTTTAAAATCCTAATTTTAATGCGTTTGAACTTATCTTAAAAAGAAGCTTACTATTGAAGATTATCAAAAAACAAACTAATTTTATGTCAAGAACTTCAGTAAATTATTCATTCATTAAATTCAACATCTTCAACATTTACAACTTAATCAGTAAATTTGCTCGAGATAGACAGTTTTTCCTACAATCCAGGGTACGTTCAATACAAGACCCATTTCTGGCTGACCGATGAGCATATCAGAACTAATCGGAGTGGCAAACGAACAGGTTTTTGCTAAAACTGGAAAGACCTTAACAGATGTCCAAGAATGCATTTTGCAGCAAGTCTTAGCAGGAAAGAAACTCAAGGAGATTACTGTTACTGGCTACGCTGATAGCACTATCCAGCGAGTTTTCTGTCCCAACCTTTGGCAACTGTTGGCAGACGCTATAGGACAGAAAGTTCGTGTCAATAATGTCCGACTGCTGCTAGAGAAACTTCAGCAAGAGTTCAAGAGCGGCAATCCTAAGAAGATACAACCTCCTCCATCTCCTCCAACCAGAAATGTGCCGCACAACTTGCCAGCTCCTAGTTGCACTACTTTCATCGGTCGCCAGGAGGAAGTTACCCGGTTACTAGAACTGCTTTCACCCGGACATGCCGCACACTTAATTAGTGTTGATGGTATTGGTGGTGTGGGGAAAACTACTCTCGTCGTGGAAGCTGCCTATCAATGCTTGCAGGCTAGCTACAGGAATAAAGCTTGCCTAGGTGTACCCACCTTCGATGTCATCATCTTCACCTCAGCCAAAAAAGAATACCTAACTCCCTTCGGTTTACTGCCAAGCTTGGTTCCTCGAAAGACATTGAGTGACATTTTCCGACAGATTGCTCGTAATTTGGACGATTTAGATATTTCTGGAGTCAGTTTTGCCGAGCAAGTAGATTTAATTAAAGAATCCTTGTCCCACCAACGCACTCTGCTGATTGTGGATAATTTGGAGACAGTTGAGAATCAGCAAGACGTTTTAGCCTTCTTGTATGAGCTGCCACCTACCGTAAAAGCAGTCATCACCACCCGCGAACAGATTGTATTTGTTCCTGTGCGTCTGACTTCTTTACCTAAGGAAGATGGTCTTGATCTCATTCAACATGAGGCTCAAGAAAAAAGAGTAACCCTTACTCACAAAGACAGCCTAGCACTTTATCGGGGAACAGGAGGTATTCCAGTAGCCATCAGCTATGCTATTGGACAGTTAGCCAACGGTTACTTGATTAAGGAAGTCTTGGAACGGATGTCTCAATCTACAGGAGATGTTGCTCGCTTTTGCTTTGAGAGTTCGGTAAAGCTGCTCCAAGGACAACCAGCTCACAAGCTACTCATGGCTCTCGCTCTCTTCCCCATGCCTGCTCCACGAAATGCTCTTGTTCAGGTGGCAGTGCCAGAAGCTGACCCTAATACTATCAAAGATGACTTGGCACGATTGCGGGGACTGTCTTTGGTGAAGCATGAGGAGAATCGCTATAGTATGTTACCTCTAACCCGTGAATATGCCCTTGCTGAACTGGAGGCTCACCCTGATTTTGAACTGGAGGCACGAGAGCGTTGGATTAGTTGGTACTTGCGCTTTTCCGCAGAGCATGGGGGACAGGATGCTCAAGAATGGCAAGGACAATGGGATGGTTTAGAGCAAGAGTGGCAGAATCTGCAAGCCGTCATTGATTGGTGTATTGCTCAAGGACAGTACGCTGATTTTCTCAAGATTTGGCGCAACATTGAACCATACACCCAGATTATGGGAAGCCAGAAAAGCCGCTGGGGGTACTGGGATGATCGCTTGAATTGGACTACCTTCCTTATTCAAGCAGCAGAACAGCGGGGAGATTGGTCAGTTTTGGCAGAAGTTATGGTTGATCGAGGTTGGACTCTCACCTCTATGGGGAAGCCAAACCAGTTAGAAGCAGCAGATGAGTTGTTTCAACGAGCTTGGGAGCTACGGCATCATCAAGACCAATTATTTCAGGTAAGGTTGGCTAAAAACATCGCTGTTCTCTGTATTCAACAGCGGAGATTTGACGAGGCGCAGACTTGGCTTAACCAAACCCTGGCACTACTCGAACCAGCTCAACTACCAGAACAAACTCGACTGCGATTGTTGACTCAGGTTCACTACTACCAAGGTGAGATCCTCTTCAAAACTGGAAAGTATGAGCAAGCCAAAATTCCCTTTCAAAAAGCTCTAAACTCTGCTCAGAAAAATGATTGGAGGCGTGCCATCTTCTGTACACAAAATTGGTTGGCTGACATTGCAGTTAAACAAGGGGATCTCGAATACGCTCAACGAATCCTTTCCGAAGGACTGCAAGTGGCGAAATTTAATCAAGATAAGTGCCGCATGGCTTTTTGTCAGCGCTCATTGTCAACTCTAGCAAAAGCGCAGGGCAATTTAGCAGAGGCCCTTCGTTCGGCAGGGGAAGCAAGGGAGCATTTCGAGAACTTGGGAATGATGCCAGAAGCAGAAGAAGCCCAAACTTTTCTCTTAACTCTGTCGGAAGTCAATTAACGAAGAAGGGAGCAATAAGAAACAAACAGCTCCCCGCTCCGGGTGAGGGAAAAAAAGGGTGGGGAGATAGGGAGATGGGGAGATGGGGAGATAGGGAAACAAAGGAGAACTAATGATTTGGGAGGATACTTTGCTATAAATCCCACTTCATATTTCGTTCACCCCCCCGCTCCCCAATCCTTAAGTTGAAACTTGGAGTACTTCGCAACAAGCGGCTACAGAATGACCCATTGCGCCTTGCCCAAAATTATGCTCAAAGAGTTCCCGAGTTTGAGCAAAAGCAAGAAGCCATTCCTGCCGGTCTGCCTCTCCCCTTGTTCCCAATCCCGGAGAGTGAACAAGGGAAGTACCAAAGAGATATTGACATTCTTCCTTATACCTGGAGTTTAGACTATGAAAAAATAACTCAGTCTTCCTTTAAGGCTGAGTTCTGAGTAAATTAATGCAAAATGGGGTTTAAGTCTTCTTGTTTTTGGCTTTTTTGTTGGCGGTTTTTCCTTTTTTGACCACGGGATAACGAGTGCGTTTGTTTCTTTTTTTCCCTTTTAACCATCCGGTTGATTTTCCACGGGGTTTGGGA
>JAAHGL010000282.1 GCA_010692635.1 Symploca sp. SIO2C1
TATTACAGGTATCACACCAAAAGCCTATAATTTGTCGAAACTTTTTGCTTAAATGGCTGTGGCTATTGAATCCACAATCGAAAGCAATATCTACAATAGATTGATCAGTTTGTTTCAATAATTGCTTCGCCCGTTCTACCCGTTGCTGGATTAAATATTGATATGGAGAGCTACCAAGAGACTGCTTGAATAAACGGCTGAAATGAAATTGGCTTATGTCGAGCAATTGAGCTAAATTTTTAAGTTTCAGATCTTGATCTAAATGAGCATCAATGTACTCCAAAACATGCTGGAGTTGACGTGGCGTTAAGCCTCCTTCATAAATAGGCAACTGCGGTTTCTTTATTGTATGACGCCTTATGAGATTCACTGCCAAAACATTAGCTAGCGAGTCGAGATAAAGTTGGCTACCAGATTGTTCCTGTTGGAATTCCGTAAAAAGCATCATTGCGATCGCTTGAATTTGTTGATCACAAATCTGAAATTCAGGCAGTAATTCGAGGCGATCGCAATCCTGATTAAGAGTTTCTCTAGCAACATTTTGTAAAAACTCAGCAGTGAGCTGAATCCGCAAGCAATTTTCATCACCTTCCCATCGAACAAACAGAGGCATGTTTGCCGGTGTTATCAACATATCTCCTTGACGATACAGACCATTGTAGGTCTTGCCATCCTGAACTTGTAAATAGTGAAGGGGACGCGGAGCAAGCGAAATATACAGGGTATGCTCACTCTCAAAATGACAACTTCCTTCGCCCGGCGGATTTTGGAGTTTTTTGACTCGAATGTTTTCCTCGCGTTGCGTTTGGCGAGATAGGCTAGGTAAGAAACTATTTTGAGCTTGTTGCAGAGCAATTTTGTTCACGAGGCAAATCTCGTACATTGACTTACATGTATTAAGCTTAAATGAGTAATGAGTAATGAGTAATAAGTAAAGATTATACTCAATCCACCATATAGTTCTTTAATAATTGCTGAATAAAATATAGCTCAATATTTTGACCGACTTACAGTAATAATAATTGTAAAATTATTTCCTGTTTAATTGAAAAAAATATCTCAATTAGTATGATTTTTTAAGGATTGTTCAAACTTCAAGATAAATTGAACGATGCTGATCTCAAAGTCCATCAGAAGAGTCATTAATTTCAACATGTCGAGAATATTTAAGTTATTCTGCGCTTTCTTGTTAGTAGTGCAACTGTTTTTCATGAGCTCACCTGCTGCGATCGCACAGCCAATTGGTCCTTGCGTTGTAGATAACTCAACAGTTCCCTGTACTAGAGACATCAATCCCTGTGGCAATCCTAGCCAATGCCTTTGTCCGGAGGAATATTCCTATGATGCATCGGTTGGGGTATGCCTGATCGACGACATTGATCTGGCAGACGGTCCGGGAAAACCTGTTGAGAGCAAGTGTACATTTCCTTCAAAGGGTCCTTGTACACTAGATATCAATGTGTGTGGTCATTCGAGCATTTGCGCATGTCCTGAAGGAACTCAATACAGTCCTGTGATTGGTTCTTGCGTAATACCGGTGCCATACTAATGTCGTGGCACGACTAAAAATGTAGGTTGGGTGTAACGAAGTGAAACCCAACAGAATATGCGAGGAGTGTTGGGGTGAGCGAAAAAAAGCGTGGGGAAACGAGTCAGCAGACACGGAGATGCGGAGACGCGGAGACGCGGAGAATGGAAAATCCCACGCAAAATTTCGTTCACCCGGAGTGTTGGGTTACGCTATCGCGACCCCCAACCTACTTAGGGCTTGCTGAAAAAGTCGATTGATTCGGGTTTTGAAGTAATGAGTAATGAGTAATGAGTAATGAGTGATGAGTAATGAGTGAATTACCCCTCGATTAGCTCCCATATTTTTTCAATTGTGCAAGCTTTTTGAGCCAAAAGGTATAATTTACTTGCACTTATTTCGCTTGCAAAATGCTTGAAATCTTTGTTTAGCATAGCTTCCACACTTAATACAGCAAGCCCTACTTATTCCGCCATTTTAGGCGTGTCAGTCCACTAAAAATAGAGGTTTGAAGTCAATTTTCTGAAGGTTTGGCAACTAACCGCAAGATTGTACAAGTAACGCAAGAATTAGATAGTTCCGAATCAATTGCTTCCCTAAGCTTAGGGTGTTATTACTTAGGAGAAGGCAATCATGAAACTACTAATTTTTGGTGCAACAGGTGGTGTTGGTCGCCAAGTTGTAGAACAAGCGCTTGAGCAAGGGCATACGGTTACAGCATTTGTACGCAATCCTGCCAAGCTCGACATCCAGCACCCTAATCTCAACTTTGTTCAGGGTGATGTCCTAGATTTCCCTTCTGTCGAACATGTGGTACAAAGGCAAGATGCTGTGGTATGTACCCTCGGATCTGGGCAAAAGCTGACAGGAACTGTTCGCTCACAGGGGACACGGCATATTGTTCAGGCGATGCAGAAATCGGGTATCCAACGGTTTATTTGCCAAACCACCATGGGAGTTGGTGATAGTTGGGGCAGTCTGAACTTTTACTGGAAGTATATTATGTTTGGTCTGATCTTGCGGAATGTGTTTGCCGATCATGAACGGCAAGAGCAGGATGTGAAACAAAGTGGTTTGGATTGGACTATTGTCCGTCCTGGAGCATTTGTTGACGGAGGCAAAACAAGTCAGTACCGTCACGGATTTCCTGGCACAGATAAGACATGCAAGCTCAAAATTTCCCGTGCGGATGTAGCGGACTTCATTTTAAAGCAACTAGTCGATGATTCCTATCTGCATCAAACACCCAGTCTTTCCTACTAACTTCTTTCAAACTGACGTTGATTCACTACAGACATGATGCAAACTATGCAAAACTTGCGCCTACCTTTGATCCTTTGCGCTGCGATCGGTTGTGCTCTAACGGCTGGTATCTTCTTCGCTTTTTCAACCTTTGTCATGCAGGCGCTAGCGCTGCAACCACCAGAACCAGGCATAGCCGCAATGCAGTCTATCAATATTACGGTGATCAACCCCTGGTTTATGACAGCATTTTTTGGTCCGGCGTTGGCTGGCATTGTGCTCACTATTTTGGCTTTACAGCAATGGGAGCAACCAGGTTCTATCTATTGGCTGGCTGGGACTCTGCTTTATTTGCTGGGCACGATCGGTGTTACGATCGCAGGTAATATTCCGTTGAATGATGCCCTTGCAATTGTTAGTCCAAATAGTGCTGAAGGGATGATGCTTTGGGCAAAATATTTGAATGATTGGACATTCTGGAACCATGTTCGGACAGTTGCAGCATTTTTAGCAGCAGGAATGTTTACGATTTCACTGTGTAATCGAGCGGGATTACCTACTTAGGGTTTACTGAATAGACATCTCCAGAAAACCCAATTTTTGCAGGGTGGCATAAGGGTTCTAGCATAATTATTGGAGATGTCTATTTCGGTGAGAGCTGGGTGAGGTGAAATTTACAGTGGCTTTCAAGAAATAAGGCTCCAAGGCAGAGGGCAGAGGGCTCCAAGGGAAGAGGATTTGACAAAAGTTTCTTCACTCATTACTCATTACTCATTACTCATTACTCATTTAAGCTCTCCCACAGCTTTTTTCACCTCACCCATTCGCTTATGCGCGCTACTACCCTTTCAACACGGCTTCACCGCGACGATAAAGTTCACGAGCATAATCAGTCCAAGTACCTTGTCCCCAGTAACGGAAACAACTGGTTTCCACCAACAAAGTGTACAGCAAGGCTTCCTGATAGTCAGAACGTTGTGTTACCGAAGAGTCTTGTTGCACCAAGGGGTCATATTTTTCGTGGAACATGGCGCTAAGTTGATTCATAGGTTCCAAGACATTTTCGTAACCCTTAACCCAACTTAAATCATCAGTCCAAGAAGCACCATCCATATGGAATTGATGATCTGTTTGTTTTAACTCTTGGAGCGCTTTCTCCACAGCTTCTGGAGTAGCATTATTGGGATCTACTCGCTGCCAAATTTTGTGCTGATGAACCGCTTGACAAGCAGGATACTCTTCAGGATTAGCCCCTGCTGCCTCAATCAGCTCTAAATATTCAGTGCCATTAACTCCCACAACACCAGCTGTACCTTGACCATTACCCTTAATTTCAGGCCAAACTATGGGATAATCCCGAGGAAATTCATTCATCATCACGCCGCCATTTTCCCCATCAGCAATTTGGGTAACGCAGCTGGGAACACTTACATTGCCAATTGTTTGTTTGCCCTTGCCTTTAGCCTCGTGATAAGGCTGCATCTGAGCGACTAACTTGGTATCCGAGCCTTGGGTTTTAATCAATGCCGTGATGCTAATGGTTTCGCCCTTAGAATTACGAGCAACCAACCGGTTAGGAACATATTTATCATCGTGCCACAGTCCAGAACCATCCAGACGTTCAACCGAATGCTCTTGCACCATCAGCCAGCGATAGCCACATTCTTTAAGGGCTTTGATGTACTCATAGAGAGTGTCTGGGTGGTTGGGTAAGTGCATTTCTGGAGGAGAAAAGCCCTTGACACGCTTGAGAGCATCATCACCAAAAACAGCAGCAAAGTAATGTTGCCATGCTTGAATATGGAGTTTAATGTCTGGAATTGGTGTGGAAGGAACAACTGCATGACTCCACATGGTTCCCAACCATTCCACATAAGGCTGATACTGCGGCTCACAAGTAATACGCTTGAGATTGCTGAGCACATCATCTCGTCCCATTTTTTGCAATCCCCACAACAGATTACCTGAGTAATCCAGCATAATCCTAGGATTACAACCATTGGCTACTAGTTCGGGAATAAAATCCCCCATGCGACTATAACACCAAGCAAAAACACCCGCATTGTGATTATCTCCTTCACCAGAGTTTTCAAACATGTGCTGGAGATTGCTGATGAGTTCACCCTTAGCCCCTGCAGGGATGGTAGGTTGATGCATGTGTAGAGCACAAGCAAATCCCGCTGTCATGTTTTCTACACTGAGATTTGTCGTTGGCAAAAATACAGGTTCGTTATGGTTTACCAGTAAAGCAATTTCTGCTTCTCGACCACAAATGTCAGGTAATCTTGAGGTAATTTCCTTCAATGCAGATGGGTTAATAGATGGTGGTGTTGCAATCATAAAAAAAACTCGCTGGAGACTCCCGTTATCAACGCTAATTTTCGCGGGAGAGGAAAGCGAGGCGAGATATCGCTTCCCTGTGTACAAAAAAACGGAACCCTTACTGCCTTGGATTTACATAGTCACAAGAGTTAGGGACAGGTTGTAGAGGTTATTTTCCTCTATACTTGCTACTTGGTAGAGACTATGAACCACTCAAAGAAGATGAATTTACAGTTCAGATGATATCTGACAAACCCCTGATTGTTAACTTAAAATTTGATTAAATATCATGAAAGTAACAACTAATACCAATTCTCGAAAGTGGCTAGATAGTCAAAACTCTCAAATGAAGACATATCAATGATTTATTTCAACTAAGTCTCCAGCTACTTTTGGTAAATGGTATAAGCATACTTTGGCAGTAAGTACTCACCGAAACAGTCCTACCGGTTTGTCAATCCCCAATTCTAAATTCTGAATTCTAAATTCTAAATTCTATGAGCCCTCTACCCGAATACCGTCCCAAACAACTTTCTCTTGGTCCTTTGGAGAAAGAAATTTTGCAGATCGTCTGGGAACTTGGTTCTGCTACTGTTAAAGATGTGCATGAACGGATTTTGGCTGATCCAGACCGAGAGTTAGCTTATACCTCCGTCACCACAGTACTGCGGCGTCTTACGCAGAAAGGTTGGTTGAGTTGTGATCAACAAGAGCGCGCTTTCTCCTGGAAACCTCTTGTCTCTAGCAAGGAAGCCAAAGTAATACAAGCCCACGAACAGCTTAACCGCTTTCTAGCAGTAGGCAACCCAGATATTGTCGCTGCCTTTGCCGATAGCCTAGACAATGACAGCTTAGAACAAATGGAAGCGATCGCACTTCGGTTAAAAGCTGTCCGTCAAGCGAGACAGGAGAAAAAGTAATGCATCTACTGATGATTCTGGCAGCGTTAGTGCTGGCTTGGTGGCTCAGATCCGGTTGGCAGCAATCAACGGGCAACTGGAGCCAACGCTGGCAAAGAGCATTGTTGTTTTTTCTTTTACCGCCTCTGCTACTAATGATGACAGCTATTGCTGTATTGTTTATGGGTCCCCAGGGGAAAATGATGGGACTAGGCACTAGTTGGTTTAGTTACTGGCTGGTTATCGCAGGTGTGGGTATCTGCTTGTGCTTCTGTTTGAAGTTAGCTATTGAAGCTTGGCAATTTCTGCAACAAGTTCGTACTTATCCCCAGATTGAGTTAAAGAATGGGGAATGGACAATCAGTGAAGAAACAAGGCAGGAGGCAGAACCCACCCCTAAACCCTCCAAGGAGGGGAACAGGAGGCAGAAGGGAAGAGGATTTGATTTGTTTGTGCCCTTCGTATCGGGTGGCAAGCGCCGCCATAATGGCAACTCTTCTACAACAGCTCGTCTTCTGGAAAATCCCACACTATTTATCGCTCAGATTGGTTTTTGGCAACCAGAACTACTGGTTAGTCAGGGACTATTGCATAAACTCCAACCAGAGCATTTAGATGCAGTTTTACGCCATGAGCAAGCTCATCACTACTACCGGGATACCTTCTGGTTTTTCTGGTTAGGTTGGGTACGCAGTTGTAGTGCCTGGTTACCCAATACGGAATCATTATGGCAGGAACTACTACTGTTGCGGGAAATTCGGGCTGACAGCTGGGCTGCAAAACGGGTAGATCCCTTACTGGTAGCAGAATCACTGTTGATGGTAGTAAGTGCTTCAGTGACACCATCAGCAAATTTTTCTGCAGCATTTAATTGTGCTGTTCTGCGTAATCGTTTACAAGAGCGGATTGATACACTTTTAGAGGAGGTAGATTATCCCACTCCCTCAAGTATCTGGACTTGGATTTGGGTAATTTTAGCTTTGCTCCCGATGGCAACTGTGCCATTTCATGGGTAGTAAGTTTGGTATTCAGATGCCCGACTTAGAAGTCGGGTATCTTAAAGTGTCCAAAAGACGGGATTGTCTGCTACCTTCTTAAGAATTAGCAAGTTGTTGTTTTAAATCCCTAATGGCAGCACTGGTGTTGCGTTGATAAGCAATTTCTATACAGCGTGCGATCGCATTTTGTAAATTAAAGCCTGGAAAATATAAACTTTGGGTTTGGAGTTGATATTTTGTACCTTGCAGCTGATAAATTAATAGTTGTTGTTTCTTCAATAGCCAGACTTCAGGGACCTGATAAGCAAGATAATCTTCTACATCGGAATAACTAGTGACATCAATTTCTATAACTAAATCTGGCGGTGGATCGTTTTGCCAGTCAATCCGCTTTTTGCCACACACTGCCTGCCAGTTGTCTATGTAGAAGCAATAGTCTGGTTCAATACCGCTTTCTTCTGGCAATGTCATGGTTACAGGCGTAAAGGCATCGTATTCCCGTCCATCCTGATCGAGAATTGCCTTGACAATATCAGCAATCAAGTTAGCATCTTTTCCATGTACGGGCAAAGGCGACATCAGCAATACTTCTCCATTGCGATACTTGATACGGGGGATTGAACCGTCTCCTCGCCGTTCAGACAAACACTGATACTCTTGCCAGGTTGCAGGCAATCGTACTACCGAACCCGCAGGCAAGTTAATTTTTTCTGGTGAGACGAGGGCAAACATTGTCTAAGCTCCCTTTGCAACCGTTAATTGAGATCATAACAAGACTGGTTCAGGCGATCGCTGTTGGTTTTTAATACGATTTACGCAAAGCCTTTATTGGTAGGTTATGTTAGCGAAGCGTAACACACCATTACAGCCAATACTGGGTCAAGTCCTGTTTAATTCTTATTGGTACACTAGTAAACTGAGTCTGTTAAATTATCAAGAAAGTTTCATTAAATTATAGAGACATTAGATGAAAGATTATTCAATTGACTACGAATACAACACCCTAGATTTTTACAAAAAGAATCATGGGCTACAGCTTTACTACAATTGGGAAGGGGAAATTGCCTGGATAGAAGAACCGGGCAAACCAAAAGAGAAATTGTTCTCAATCATTGGTATGAATGCTACTAAAGTTTTGGTCAAACCTCATCCTGAGTATGGCGAAGTAGGATATCGACTTAACAGGGAAATCGGGTTATTTTGTCATCCAGAAACCAAAGAAATCTTGCATTACTGGAAGCCAAAAGGAAGTAGTCAAGAAGTACCAGTTGTGCATATTACTAACCGTATGGTGCAAGGATCAGTACGCCCTAGGAAGATAGTCATTCCGAAAAACTCTGGATATGTTACCAAAGTTAATGAAATTCCCTTGGAATACCCCCATCCCTTAGCTGGGGATAGCAAATATCAAGACTATTGCCCTGGTGAAACATTCAAAGGAGTTGAG
>JAAHGL010000283.1 GCA_010692635.1 Symploca sp. SIO2C1
TTACCCCTCGATTAGCTCCCAGATTTGTTCAATTGTGCAAGCTTTTTGAGCCAAAAGGTATAATTTCCTTGCACTTATTTGGCTTGCAAAATGCTTGAAAGCTTTGTTTGGCATAGCTTCCACACTTGTTCAGCAAGCCCGAATTAGACCAAATCCTTTCAATATTGCCCCTGTTTTATAAAGATTCGATGAATTTACCTGAAAAAAGGAAAAAACACGAGTTAATCATCTATCTTAAGATATAGGTCAAATAAAATTTTTTATCCAATTTAATAAAGCACACATCTACCTGTGGGTCGAATAGTGTCGTTCGGGGATGTATCTAGGAGATGACTATGGATGAGGATATAGCAACCAGTACCTTGGGGACAGCGAGGAGCTTTGATATTACTCCCAACCTGCAAACATTTACTGATTCTTTGAGTCCGCTCAATACAAATGATTATTATAGCTTTTCTTTAGGTAGTCGCAGTAGTTTGGAGCTTTCCCTGAGTGGGTTTAGCGCTGATATTGATGTGGAATTACTCGATAGTAAGGGTGAATTCTTGCAAGCTTCAGCAAAATCGGGGCTTGAATTAGAATCTTTGTTGACAACCCTGGATCCTGGTCAATATTACATCAAAGTGTTTTCCGATCGCGAAATAACGACGGACTACAATTTGAGTTTATCAGCTACAACCAATCAAAATGTCAGCTCTCCAGAAAACCGAGATTTCCTTACAGGAGCGATTAACCCCAGTTTTGATTCTGGGGTTTTTACTGTAGGTTCTACTGGTGAAGTTAGCATCGATTACTTGTTTGATGGAGGTGGTTATAGGGGTGAGCTAGCCATCTTTAGTTTGGAGGGGATGGAGCAGTATTATGCAGATGGGAATGACTTTGTTGAAGAAGCAGCGCGTCGTGCTTTGAGTGCTTCTGACTTGGGTCATGTAGTGATTTCTGATAAGACTGAAGGAGCTAAGTTTAGTGGCATTTTAGGAACCAGCGACAGAAAAGATCTCAATAGTGGAACATACCTAGGCCCCAAAACTGTTTTCATGGAACCAGGGGATACCTTTGGTGTAATGTTAGTGCCACATGGAACAGTACAGAAAGTTTTCGATAATCCTAACCCAGAGGGTGCTTTGCGTCCGTTGTTTTCCCTGTCAACGAAGAATCCTGATGATGCTTTCCATTTAGGGCAAATTGCCGATGTTGTGGGAGACGGTACTACCTTTGTCATGGAGGATTTGCGGGTTGATACGGGTTCTGACCGGGACTATAACGATATTATCTTCCGAGTTAGCGGTGCGACGGGATATGCAGAATTGCTCAAGGATGTTATTGCTCCTGAGAATGACTGGCAGTATTCTGAGTTAGGGCAACAAGTTCTTGCTTATGTCAGTGATTATGACAATTCTGAGAAAGAGGAACCGGGAGTTCCGACTTATCCAGGTTTACCGATACCTGAGCTACCCATACCTAAAGTATCCTCGACAACTGTAGATCAGGGGGGCAATGGTATTTCAGATTTGACGGGAACTAGTGGTACAGTTGAGCAAAATCAAGGTGGAGCGTTACCGAATACACCTACTCAGATTGAGGCTTCTAGTACTGGAGATGTAATTGATCAAGTTAACTCCACTGATCCAACGGATATTTACCAAGTTTCCAGTAGCCAGCTGAGGGATACTGAGATTTCGGTTTTGTCGGGTACAACAGCAGTTAACATTCTGACACCCGAAGGAACAGTTTTGAGTCAGCAAATTCTCGATCGCGGTGATCATTCCTTAATACTGCCAGAGAATCTTTCAGGAGAGGTGCTGCTAAAGTTTGAGAATCAACCAGGTTCTGAAGGCTCCTATCTGTTAAGGGGTTTTGAGAGTCAAGCAGCAGAACCTTTCAATATTGATATCGAATTTGGAGAAGGGTTGACGGCTTCTCAGCAAGAAACAATTCAAGCCGCAGCCAGGAGTATTGAGTCGCTGATTGAGCAGGGTTTACCAAGTGCGATCGTAGACGGCAATATTATTGATGATATCAACTTCAAGATTGCAGTTACAGATTTAGATGGAGCAGGAGGGACTTTAGCTCAAACTAAGGTTGATTTTATGCGCTATGGAACGCTGCTACCTGCTCAATCTATTATCAACTTCGATGCTGCGGATTTAGCTCAACTGGAAAATTCTGGGCAGTTGTTCAGTGTCGTGCAACACGAGATGCTCCACGGTTTGGGTTTCGGTAATTTGTGGGAAGCCAAGGGATTGGTTGACTATGCTAAAACGCCTTTTTCTCGATATACAGGTGAAAATGCGATCGCAGCATTTCAAGAAGTAGGTGGACTAACAGACTATATCAACCTGGAAACTGAAGGGCAAGGTTCTGCTGATTTGCACTGGCAGGAAAATCTGTTCCAAGATGAGTTGATGACTCGTGATTTGGGCTTCCAGACAGGAGAAGATGGCAATGTCTTGTCTCCTATTAGTCCAGTTACTCTCGCCTCTCTGGCAGATTTGGGTTACGAGGTGAATCTGAATCGAGCAACACCAAACTGGGGTTTGTTTGGTGATACAGCAATTCTGGCAGAAGATTTGACAGCTGAACAGATTAAGGCATTGGAGAAGCTGGCAGCAGAGATGGAGGCTCAACCTGTCAGTGATATTCCCATTATTGTGCCACCAGTTGACCCTGCCACCATCTCACCAGAAATTTGGGCCCACGCGGAGCGATTTGATGTCAATGGTGAGTATTATGATTGGGAACTAATAACGGTTGGAAATTGGACACAAGGTCATACGATCTGGGATTATGTTAAGGACAGGATGAGTCATAACAGTAAACTGGATCATCGTTCTGCTGAAGAAAAAGCGAATGACCCAAGGTATTGGCAATTCATTGTTGACCGTAACAGAGGCTTAGGGATTGAAAGGGCAGAATTAATCTACGAAGGAGAGCCGCTCTATGTTCCTACTTGGAATGAAAACTATGAGTGGGAACAAGAGCAGGAAAGGTTACGGCGCGAAGAAGAGCTGAATCGGCGGTTAGAAGAAGAGCGAAGGGAGCGAGAAAGATTAGAAGAAATTTATCGTCAGTCAGGCGACGGTGGCTTGGAGTGGTGGTTGGCAAAACCTTTCCCTGACTTTGGTGATACAGCTCCCTTTGAAACATCTATGCAGGATGTGGTGGGGAGTCAGGTTCCAGATGATTACTTCCGCTTTACCTTGTCACGTCCGGGTTATGTCACCATTTACCTGGAAGATTTGTTGGCGGATGCTGACCTTTATCTGTATGATTCCCGTAATCGAGTGATTGGTAAAGCCGAACGTCCTCGTGTTACTGATGAAAAGATTATTGTCAATCTGCAACCAGGAACTTACATGGTCAGGGTTCACAGTTCAGATGGTTTGGCGACACATTATAACCTCAAAGTTAGGTTTGATGGGTTACCGACTAGGACTCAAATTGGTACTGGTAATGGAAGTCGTCGCCCTGGTGCAACGTTTGCTGATCCAAGAATTGACAGAATCTTTGTTACAGCTCGTGACGAATTTGCAGCTTCTGAGCGACAAAAAGCCAGGAATCAAATTAGTCCTCTGATAGAAAAACGCGATCGCCTCGAAAACGAGAAAAGAGCTCTAATCGCTGCCAAGTCTGCTGAGTTGCGCGCTCAAGTACACGGAATGCTCGATAGCGTGAAGTCAGAACAGCAGGGAAATGTTAATAACATTGCCAACAATATTAAAGGTGGTATTGATGGGGTTGCAAATGGAGCAATCAACCTAATCAATGGGCTAGTTCCAGATTGGGTATTCAATATTCCATTGGTTGGTGGATGGATCAGAGATCGTTTCAATAGTGCTAAAGGTCCCATTGAGGGAGCGATTAACGGCGCAAGAAACTGGTTGAATGCCAAAGTTGATGAAGTTAGAAATACTATCAACAGTGCTATCTCCTGGTTTATCGATCGAGTTAAGGACGCTTACTTCACTGCCGGTGAAGCCAACCTAGCGATTGAAGGAATTGCCAAAGAATTCCGAGGCATGATTGAAAATGCGATCGCTGGACTCAATGGTCTGATTGGCACTTTCAAAGGCATGGTTCTCGGTCAACTTGACTGGACTCGCAACATTGCTTTTGGTGGCTGGAATCTCTATGACGATAGCATTGTTGGTTTAGTTAATAACTTGACTAATGATGCTCAGAATCTTGTGAGGAATACTGGTCGATTCTTCATGGATCGGGTGAGTGATGCTGAAAGGGGTGTTCAGTGGGTAATTGCTGAAATTGGTAACCTATTAGGTGATGAAACTGGACGTATCTATAACCAGTATCAGGAGCAAATCAGGTCACTGAATAGCCAGATTGAAGTCATTACCAATGCGACTGAAAATAGGATTCTTGCCAAGGAAGCTCAGTACAAGGCTGACCTTGAAAGGATGCTGAATCAGCTAGGGAATCAGGGCAAGAAAATTCTCGACACAATTCTCACTTTTGCTAATTCTCCTGTCGGTCAGGTCGGCATTGAAGTTGTTAAAGTTGCTTTGGGGTTTGTACCAGGTGTTGGTCAAGCAATTGACGTCATAGATACAGCAATAGCTTTCTGGAAAATCACAGTGGGTGGAAAGCGTGACACAGAAACTATTGTAGAATTACTGGGTTCTTTAGCTGGTTGGTTCCCTGGTTTAGGTGATGCTATTAAGTCCGTGGCAAAAATAGCATTCAAAGGACCTATAGGTGCTTTGCTGAGGAAGTTAGGACCAGACGTTACTAAGCAAATTGCTAAGGTCTTCAAACAGGCTAATTGGAAGAAAATTTTGCTTGATGTTGTTGAGGGGATTGGTAACGTTTGGCGGGTGTTTGACAGCACGATGGACAATGCTGCTGGATGGATTCTCGATCTTATGCCTGGAATCAGACCTGCCTTGGCTGGTGTTGGTGAACTAATAGTTGAGTTAAGCGATGATGCTTCTAAGGTAGGAGATTCATTGAATAATACCAGCAGAGGTATTGCCAAGAATGTTTATGATGAAGTCCTCAAGCTCCCCGGACCAGATCCAAATCTACCTAAATTGTCAGGTCCAGTCAAGGTAGCTCCTGGCTCAGTTGATGATCTACTAATAGGAACTAAAAAATTACCTCGAAGAAGAGTAAATCGAGCAACACAGTATGATAAAAATGGTGGAATAGAGAAAGCATGGCAAGATTATCAAGACTTGACTAAAGGTTTAAACATTAAAGGTGAAAAGACTACAAATGGATCTCTTTATGTTGCCGAACTTCCTGATGGTAGTAAAGCTATAGGTCGAGGTTTCAGTTCTGGAGATGTACCTACAATAGAAATTCAGAAACCTAACGGAGATGTGATTAAAGTCCGTTACAAAAATTTGAATCTTGAAATTCCTCTCCAGTAACTCCTTACCTCAATAAGCAAATTACCAAAACTATGTTGCATTTATCGGGACAGATAAATAAGATTTGGTTGAGCTATCCTGAAACCATTTCAGGAATAGTACCGCCCTTACCCTACATTCGTTGCAAGCTCACAGAGGTTATCAAAAATCTTCTCCAAGGTACTGACAATTCTGTTAACTCAGACACAACTCCAAATCAGGAAATATTACCTGATCTGGGAAAATTCTTTAAGTCCATTCAGAACAGCGATCGCATCTACAAAGCCTCCCTCTCCCGACAACTCAGTGCCGACTTATCCCCCGATGTTGAAGAAACCACCTTCAAAGACACAGCCAAATCCTGGTTTATCAAAACTGCTGACTTTGGCGACGACTATGATCAACTACTTCAGCATCCCGATGGCAGATTCACCAAACTTCTAGAAGACATCGCCTACTACCATCAAATATTCCAACAAGGCTATGACAAAATCATCCTCATTCGTCCCCCCATCTACACAGGCTACGATATCCAACTCACCGCTGCCATGCAAGCCTTGGGCTACACCAAAGAGCAATTTCAATTCATCATCATTCAACCCATCAAACTCTACGCCTTCCACAAACCCACCAATAAAATCCATCCCATACCCGATATCCCCACCGAAGAACTAATCCAAGCCATCGGTATGGATGCCCTCCGTTGGCACAGCCTCCGCACTCCCTTAACCCGTTCAGCTCCCATCAACATCAGTACCGCAGGACAACCTACCCCAGCAGATACCCTCTATCGTGTCCAATCTGCCCATGCTCGTTGCTGTACTCTACTACGCCAAGCTCACCAGCAAGGTATCATTCAACTAAATATGCGATCGCAAGATAACTGGCAAATCAACCCTCCACCAATACCACTGACAGAGTATTCCTGGGATTCACCCCAAACCCAAAAGCTAGTCAACCAGTTAGAAGCTCTTCCCGAAATCCTACAACAAAGCGCCGCCGAGGTTGCCCCCTATCTACTTTGCCAGCACTTAGAAGCCATCAGTGATACCTGTCATCAATGGTGTAATTCTTTAGAGCCAACAACTCAAGACTGTGCTTTGTTATTAGCCATAAAGCAAACTATCTTTGACCTACTAGAGAATATTCTAGGCATCACTGCTCCAGATAGGTAGTGCCGCGACACAGCTAAAATAGCGGATTAGGTAGGTTGGGTGAAGCGATAGCGTAACCCAACATCGGAGGATATTCCGTTGGGTTTCACTTCGTTCCACCCAACCTACAGTTTTAGTCGTGCCACGCCAGTAGGAAGGAGGTTAAAGAAATGCGTCCGAGAATATTGCTTTAAACTCATTTGTTCAACACCAAAGGATTGACTGTGGGTAGTGCCTGAAAGCGATTAAAATCCCGGTCTGCCGTCCACAGTTCGGTAACACCATGTTGTTTGCATAGGGCAGCAATGCGGGCATCATGAACTTGTGGTCCCACAACTCGACCATTTTCTAAAAGATCGCGCAGGCTCTCCCAATAACCAGGATTCTCGCTGAGCAACACTAACGTGGGAACCTCCAGCCAACACTTGACCTGTTCGATAACATCCGCCAAAGGCGTCGGCGGATCGTAGATGCGGGGATGGGTTGCAATGGCCACAAATTCATGGATACAAGGCCAGGGAATTGCCCATGGCGCTCCAGATTCTGCCAGTTGGGTCAAACAGCGGTCCGCAGGCTCATGCCACTCCGAATCCTCCCGATGGGCATAAACCAGAATGTTCGTATCTAAAGCAATCATCCCCCTTGTCTCTCATAAATTTGCTCCCGTATCATGGTCCAGTTGCCTTCAGTAAGATGCGATTGCAATCCACGCCCACGAAAGCTATGCTTGCGGAGCTTAAAGGGAGTTTTAGGTTTAGTATTAGCATCCAAGAACTGTCGCAGTGCAGCTTCCAGAATGCTCTTGAAAGTCTGCTGGCGCTCTGCTGCAAGTTGTTTGGCACGCAATAGCAAGGCATCGTTGATTTCAATAGTTGTTTTCATATGGTTACCCATATTTTATAACCCACTCTTATGGGTATGCTGTTATGGTAACACATTTAAATTTAGTCGTGCCACGCCAGTAGGAAGGAGGTTAAAGAAATGCGATCGCATTACACCTCACATCCCAATACTGCTCGGATAAGCCCTAATCCCTCTTCCCCAGCTCCCTCAGCTCCCCCAGCTTTTTAACCGATAATTTCTCTTAACCGAGCAGTATTGCCTCACATCCTGCATTCAACGTCTCAGAGCGAGTTTTCGGGGTTTGCTATCAGCCCAAAAGCTGAACGCTTTCAGTCGGAAAATGGCTAATCAAAAAAAAGTTTGCCCAAACCCTTGACAATGCTTGTAGTATGTTTGTAGTATAAATACAGAGCGAACAGGAAAGAGCCGAAAAGCAGCTCACCACTAGGGCTTCGGTCACAACACCGGGTTTCTTTTGAGAAAATGCTGAATTTCGTTGTCGTCCTTATCAGAAAACCTGTTTCTGAGAATATTTGACGACTTCCTAGGCGCTCAAACTGAACCTTGATAACTGAATATGTAATACACCTTTAAATTAACCTTTGGATAAAACAGTGTTTAGTCTTGATGGGGGATAAGCCCCTTGGCTAATTCCCCACAGGGCAAACCACCAATCTATCCAAAGTTCAGTGGATAAACTGCTGACTTCCTGGGGCTGTAGCTCAATGGCTAGAGCACTCGCCTGTCTAGCGGGGAGTTGCGGGTTCGAGTCCCGTCAGCCTCGTTCAGTAGTTATCCCAGGGTGAAAATTGCTTTCACCCAAATTCTTCTTAGTCCCGTGGGCGAATGGTTTAAGCCGTCAGCCTCTCAAGCTGGAGATGCGAGTTCAATTCTCGTCGGGACTCCCAATATTAGTAAATAGGGTTTGCTGAATAAGTAGTCAGGAGTCAGGAGTCAGGAGTCAGGAGTCAGGAGAATAGGAGTTTAGGAGTTTAGAATAGTCTTTAAAGGGGATTATGGGTTAAGAAGATGCAAGGAAATTGCAT
>JAAHGL010000284.1 GCA_010692635.1 Symploca sp. SIO2C1
GTCATTGATTTCAATAATAAGCCATTGACTGAGTATATTAACGCTCAAATATATTCAAAAGTTGCCATTAATTTTGTAGATCTTGCAGCAAATGTGATTAGTAATATGAATCCTGAAGCAGTTGAAGATTTTGATGCTATTGTACCCTTTATCAGAGAGGCATTAATTGATAATTTCTCTAGCATCAATCTGGCTTCAGAAACCAATATCATTAAGCGCTCATTCGATATCTGGAATCTTCCATTTACTCAGGAATCAGTTGAGAATCTCTCTCCTAATAAACTGAAAGAGCTTGGCTCAACAATTATTGGTTTATATGACACAACATCTCTAAGTCTTATGTGGGCAATATGCTTCATAGAGAAAAATGAAGTCATCAAAGAAAAAGTAATTATAGATGCTAAGAGTAATATTCAAAATGAACAATTGTCATTCATTGATCTTGTTGTCCTTGAAGCAATTCGTTTAGGAGGAAGTAACCCAACAGCTCTATGGAGACAGGCAATTAAGCCATTCACTTTTGATGTTTGCGGAGAAAAAGTTTATGTCAGACCAGGTACAATGATCTGGCTTGATCGTCATCAAGCTAATCAAGACCCTAAGATTTATCCCGACCCCCAAAACTTTAATCCAGATAATATCAAGGCTATTATACGTTCTAGCAAGGATAATATGGCTTCTATGCTGGCTCGTAATCGATATGAAATCAATTCATTTTCGATGATTAATACTCTGGGTAATCCGCGAAAATGTCCAGCCCGTCTATTTTCTGCTTACATGCAGTCCTTTATTCTCAAAGTTCTCTATTCCAACTGCGAAGTTAATCTTCAGAATATTAATACTGCAATTCGTAAATTTAGTGCTATGCCAAAGCCGGAAAATCCTGGAATTATCTCGTTGCGACTATTAAGTTAAAAACTAATATTTAAGGCTTATTTAGTCAGAATTAATCGTAAATTTGACAAAATAATAAAAAATTGTTAAAAAACGAATGTACTCAAAATAAATAAAAAAAGGAGTAAAAAATGAGTAGTGAAAAAACTATCCAGCTGAGCAAATATGCTAAGTATAAATATGGTGTCTTCCCTCAACCAGTTAATTTTGAGGTAGGAGTTGCTGCTGGCTGCGTATTATTAGCGATTGCTGGAGCAGATGGGGAACTAAGAGAAGAAGAAATACAGTGGTATATTGACGAACAAGAAATGCTGGCAGTAGACTCTGAACCTCTTCAAGAGTACCTTGAAACTCTGCGTAAATTCGATTGGAAAAATGCTAACATCGAAGAGATATTGAGTGGCATAAAGTTTGATTTTCCAATTAATTTTAGCCGTTCCATGTTGTACCAAGCGATCAAGATGAGTCGAGCTGATGGAAACTACCATGAAAAGGAAAAAGCAGCAGTGGCTAAAGCGGCGGAGATTTTAGGAGTTGAATCGAGTGTGGTTCTTAGCCTAGAGTCCGTGGCGGAAATGGAAGAGACAGCTGATCGACTGCGGATTGCCTTATTTGAAACAGAAGTTTAATTCTGGTTAACACCTTTTTTTCGAGGATTTTGATAGGCTTGTCTTATGAGTGAGTCTATCAAAATCCTATTTTTAAATATGGAAAAAAACTGTGGAGAAAATGTATGAATTTGTTCAGTAAAGATTACACCTATTAATCATAATGGTATCAACTCAACTCCTTCGCTCTCTTCCTCAACCCCCCCAATTTACCTCTTTTGAAGAGGAACGTCAGAGTCGGAAGCAGCATCTAGTGGCGGCTTGTCGAGTATTTGCTCAGTTAGGATTTGTTTTGGGTGTCGCAGGCCACATTAGTGTTCGTGATCCCGAACATTTAGACTGTTTTTGGATTACCCCTTTTGGTAAGCACTTTAGCTTAATAATCAAATTTAGGCTGTAGGTTGGGTGAAGCGTTGTCACCCCCTTTGACCAAAATCTCAAGGGAAATAACCAAAAGCGAAACCCAACACCAATCCTCTCGCTGTTAGGTTTCGTACAATTACCGGAAGCAAGCAAGATGCTCGCACTATTTTCTTTTGGACTGTCTGGAGATCCTGGCTTTGTTGGGTTGCGCTTTGCTCCACCCAACCTACAAGATTATGCGATCGCACTGCAAGCCATTCCTAATCTTATTGATAATGGGGAATAAAATTGCAGTATATCTGTAGGGGCAGGTAAGCAGGATAATCTAAGCCATTTGACACGAATATTCCTTTTCATACCCGCCTAAAACTATCCCCAGGTTCACGCAACCTTTTCCCCAATTCCCAATTCCCAATTCCCAATTCCCAATTCTACATTCTACATTCTAAATTCTACATTCCTCCTCACCGCATGGTAACGAATTCTTCGGCAGTAGAAGGATGGATACCAACAGTGGCATCGAAGTCTTTTTTTGTTGCTCCCATTTTAAGTGCGATCGCAATTCCTTGAATGATTTCGGCTGCGTGTTCACCTACCATGTGAGCACCTAAGACTTTATCAGTATTTTGGTCAACTACTAACTTCACCATCGTTTTCTCTTCCCGACCACTTAAGGTGTGATACATTGGTCTGAATCGAGCACGATAGATCTTCACTGCCTCTCCATATTGCTCCCTTGCTTGGGCTTCAGTTAAACCGACTGTTGCTGCTTCCGGTGTCGTAAAAATTGCTGTGGGTACATTTTCATAGCTCATTTTCCGAGATTTACCGCCAAAATGAGTATCAGCGAAGGCTCGACCTTCATTAATCGCTACAGGAGTAAGATTCATCCTATCGGTGCAATCTCCTACAGCATAGATATGCTCCTGACTAGTCTGACTATATTGATCAACTGCGATCGCTCCTCGTTTAACTTCTACCCCTGCATTCTCTAAACTTAGGTTATCAAGATTCGGTTTGCGACCGGTAGCCGCTAGACTAACAGCATCAGCAATAATGGTTTCCTCGGTTTCCCCTTTCACTTTTACCTGCAAGCCTTGTGGGGTTTTTTCAATTACAGGAGGTTCAGTCATCTTAATAATCCGGATACCATGCTGTTGCATCGCTTCTTGAATGTTACTGCGCAAGTCGTCGTCAAATCCCCTCAAAATCAGTTCATTCCGAATGAGCAAGGTTACCTCAGAACCCAAGCCGTGCATAATGCAAGCAAACTCGACACCAATATAGCCAGCACCAAGAATGACAATTCGCTTCGGTTGCTCTTGGAGGTGGAATATATCATCAGAAACGATCGCATGTTCGATACCTGGGATATCTGGTTTAACTGGTATACCCCCAACAGCAATCAAAATTTTCTCGGCTGTAATTGCACGATCCCCTATTTCCAAAGTATGAGGATCAATGAACTTAGCATAATCCCGAAATAATTCTACTTCTGACTTATCCAGCATTCGCTGATACACCCCATTGAGGCGCTCAACTTCCTGATTCACTACCTTGAGCATTTTTTGCCAGTCAAGGGTACTGTTAACGGCACTCCAGCCATAACCTTGAGCATCCTCAAACAAGTCAGGAAAATGAGAAGCATAAACCATCAGTTTCTTGGGAATGCAGCCGCGATTGACACAGGTTCCACCCAAACGATCAAATTCTGCCACTCCCACTTTGGCACCGTATTCTGCTGCTCGTCTAGCTGTAGCAATTCCTCCAGAACCGCCACCAATAACAAATAGGTCAAAATCGTAGCTCATGATTTATGGTGACTCCTTATCTATATACAGCAGTATGATTTGATAGATGAACATACAAGCGAAGCATTGGTGACAAGTTAAGGCTATCCTTACACAATAAAGTTTCTCGCTCTATCTCATACATCAGTTATTTACGTACTGTAAGAGAGATGGCAGGAGTATCACAAGAAGAATTGGCCGAGCGGTTAGATGTCAAGCAACCCTACATTTGACAACTATAAGCACGAGAAAATATCACACTTAGTACGCTCATGGGTGTTATCAACTTCTCTTCCCTCCCGGCTCCTGCCCTAGAGCCTCCTGCCTTGTTTCTTAAGAGCCCCCCAACGGGCGGCACGCCGCCCCCTACAAAGGTCAGAAACACTTTCTCCTACCTTAAAGCCTTAGAGCCTTGGAACCCTCTTCCCTTCTGCCCTCTGCCTTCTGCCTTCTGCCTTGTTTCTTAAAAGATTAGCTATTAGCCATTAGCCATTAGCCATTAGCTTAACTACTAAAGTAATTATCTAAGTCATCAGCACCACCAATTAGTTTGCCATTAATGAATACTTGGGGAGTTGTTGTAGCACCACTAACAGCCTGTAAAGAGCGAGTGGTAATATCTTTGCCTAAAACAATTTCTTCATAAGCCATGCCATGTTCCTTGAGAGCTGCCTTGGCACGAGCACAGAAAGGACAACCTACCTTGCTAAACATTGAGACTAATTTTGGCTTCTGAGCATTGGGATTAATGTATTTGAGCATTGTCTCTGCGTCAGATACCTCGAAGGGGTCCCCTGGAACTTCGGGTTCAATGAACATTTTTTCGACAACACCATCCTTAACCAGCATAGAATAACGCCAGGAACGCTTACCAAAACCGAGGTCTTCTTTATCAACTAGCATTCCCATGCCTTCGGTGAATTCACCGTTGCCATCGGGAATGAGTGTGACGTTTTCGGCTTCTTGATCCTTTGCCCACTCATTCATCACAAAGGTGTCATTGACTGAAAGGCAAACGATCTCATCTACTCCATTATCCTTAAAAACTGGAGCCAGCTCGTTGTACCCCGGAAGGTGTGAGGATGAACAGGTTGGGGTAAAAGCACCTGGTAGAGAAAAAACCACTACCGTCTTACCTGCAAATAAATCATTGGTGGTGACATCAACCCATTGATTGTCTTGGCGGGTTTTGAAGGTGACATTGGGAACTTTTTCCCCTTCACGGTTTTTCAGCATCTCTTTTCTTCCTCTTTCTGGTGTTGATCGTACTCATTATGAGTTTGTATGGATTAATCATACTCATAATGAGTACGAGTTGGCAAGGGAAACTAGCATCTTTCCAGTTCTAGGAGTTTCGCATTGACAGAATTCTCTGAAGAAACAAGGCAGAGGGCAGAAGGCAGGAGGCAGAAGGGAAGAGGATTTGGCTTGTTTCTTCCCTTCATATCATGTCCGCCTAATCGCTTACGATAAAAACTTCTCCGCGTCCCCGCGTCCCCGCGTCAGTTTTAATGATAAGTATTCAACCGGACATGATATCATTAAGCGTGGTGCGCCGCCCGTCGGGCAGCTCTCAAGCAACAGCTACCAAAAAATCTTGGTAAACTGTGTCAATATTGCGGGAAGTAGAAGAAACATCGGTTTCTAATTGTCGCAGACGAGCTAATTCGGCTCCGCGATTAATTTCGCGGGATTCTTTTTGCTGGAGTAGATTGTCTAACTCCGCTTTGCGAGACTGAATATCATCATTTACCCGCTCAATTACTTCCTGCTCATAGTTAGCAAAACATTCTTTAATAGCATCATGAATTGGTTGCCATTGCTCTTGCGCTACCTGAGGTAGATACTTCACCAACTCTTTCCTCGCCGCTTTCACTAATTCTTGACGAGCTTTATCCATCTGCAAAGCTCCTACTCCCAAGCTGAGCAATGCTAGTACCACTGGTCCCATGATACCTCCCGCGATCGCAGTTATAATGCCCCCGATACCCATTACAGCAATCATGTTGAGTAGGATATCTTTCCAGTCAAAGCCTGCTCCTGCCAAGGCTACACCAGCTAAATTACCTGAAGCCAAAGAAAATAGT
The DNA here is from genome assembly GCA_010692635.1 of Symploca sp. SIO2C1. GTDB lineage: Bacteria > Cyanobacteriota > Cyanobacteriia > Cyanobacteriales > Coleofasciculaceae > Caldora. The sequence continues at coordinate 5,743 of JAAHGL010000284.1, forward strand.
CCCATTGCCCACTTTGCCCAGCTTGGAGAACTATCTTGCTCAGTTGATGATAGATTACCTGCTTGTACTTTGTGCCCGGTGAGCTTTTCTGTAATCCTACCTGTTACTTTCGCATAGTCAGCACCATAGTTAGCAGCAATTTGGGAGAGCTCAGCGAAAGCGCCATTCATTTCATGCTCTGCTAGGATACTCCAAGCAGCAATTTTATCGTTAATGTAATTCTCGAATGCCTGCTTTAGTGCTGCTTCAAAGGCTTGTCGCCTGCTTTGGTTCATGATATCCATAAATCGGATTTCCGGCTGATAGCGGAGGAAATCCGATTCAAAGGTATTCCCCAAACCCAAAGTATAGCTACGAAAAGAATCCGCGATCGCTTTTGCCTTTCTGTCTCCAATTTTCCTAATGTCTTGCTGCAGGTGATTGCGAATTTCCGTAAGTCGATCGAATTCCGGTTCTACTGAGCTAATCCGATGTTTCAACTCTTCCACATCCTGATTAAGCAAAGGGATACGCCGTTCAATTGCTTCGTGTACATGGCTATCAGCTTGTCGTGCCAGGGTTCTAGCTTGGCGTAATTCTGCAATCGCTCTTTCTTTCGTCAAAAAGGTGTTTAATGCACCCATAAATTCGGGAAAGCCAGTACCTTCCAATGCAGCTGTAGAATTTTTTACTCGCCGCCGTAGGGCGTGAATTGAAGAAACCTCAAACACTCGTTCATCATAAAGATCATAGCCATCTAGTTGACAATATTCTGCTAGGTTTGCTTGGAAAACTCGCCGCAGTCTATCTTCGGCTTCTCCTAATTCTTCGGTATCATCAGGGTCAATTAAACTTTCCCGAATTTGGTCCCAAGCATTAACGAGAAAGAAAACAGTTAAGCCTCGACCTTTGATATAATTTTCTAGATAGCGGCGTTCTCCAAGAGTACAAGGCTGAGATGCCCTGAGTACAAAGAGAATTGCATGGCAATTATTGATATAACCTAAAGATAGTTCGTTTCGTGCTTCTGTATCGTTGAGTCCGGGACTATCAACAATTTCAATGCCTTTTTCTAATAAATCTAAGGGATACTCGACAACTGCGTAGTCAACATTAGGAAAGGCTTGCTTATTTTCTTGTTGTAGTCTCTTCGCTTCAGCTGGATCTATAGTATAGCGCTGCTTAAAACTTTTAAAATCAATTTGCTCTGGAGGAGTGCCATCATTAAAGTAAACGGTAACCTGCTTGTTAACTCCGTAGCGTAATAGGGTGAGCAAGGCGGTACAAGGATTAACATCACTAGGTAACAAATTTTCCCCAATTAAAGCGTTCAGAAAAGTACTTTTACCCCGCTTCATATCTCCTAAAACCAGTAGCCGAAAGACTCCATCCCGCAAATTTTTACTGGCTTTGTTAATATCTTCGATATCTCTCGCTAAACCTAACTGACCAGAATTATCTGTTCCTGCTGATTCTGCTTGTTCTAGAGTAGCAGTAATCTGGCTCAGACAGTTGGCTACCTCTGAACGCACCCTGGCAACTCGCTCTAAATCTTTGAGGAAATTAGTAGTTTCTATTTTGGCACTCATTTTTGTTAAGTAATAAGTAATAAGTAATAAGTAATAAGTAAAGAGTTCATTAGAACTTATTATATAAGCTTTTAGGGTCACTTGGGGAAATGAAACTACTCCTTCTACCACCTAGTACCTAGGGTTTGCCTCATCGAGTCTATTGATTCTGGTTTTGAAGTAATGAGTAATGAGTAATGAGTGAATTACCCCTCTATCTACCACCTAACACCTACTACCTAAGACCTAAATAGTCCTCTGGATATTGGAAGTTGCCTAGTTCTAAGGGTGACATGCCACTTGCGATCGCAGCTGCACTGCCTCCCGAGCTCCCACCTGCTGTATAATCCAGATTCCAGGGATTGTTCACAGGAGGAAAAAGCTCATTCGTACTTTGACAAGAGAAACTTCGCGATTGCGAATCATCCGAGCCAGTTGATTGGCAGGGGTACCAATAAGCTGACTCATATCAAGTTCGGTTGAATACTTACACTTTGGTTGCAACAAGGCAGAGGGCTCCAAGGCAGAGGGCTCCAAGGGAAGAAAGAAGGTTGCAAGGGAGAAAGGAATGATAAGTGTTTAGCCGGACATGATATGATTTAAAGTTTCAAAAAATCGAGAATGGCAAGATTAACGAGTTGGGGTTGAGCAAATGTCAAGTCATGACCAGCATTTGGAATAACTTTAATGGCAAGATTTGGAGCTACAGTGCGTAGTCTATTAATAGTTTTGGTAACAGAATAAATTATCTCATTCTCTCCAGTTAAGAAAAGGGTTGGCATTGTTAGTTGATTTAGCTCTTCGTCAGTTAGTACTTTGCCAAATAGTGTTGGCTGAGGTTGGTGACTTTGCAGTCCAAGATAGATAAAGTCAAACCATTCATTAAAGCTATTTTCAGCATTTTCTTGTCTTGCTAAAAAGTCCTTAAAGATCCAAGGTGATAACTGAGCAATAGGTAGGGCTTGCTGAATAAGTAACAAGTAACAAGTAAAAAGTAACAAGTAAGAAGGAATGAAGCATTTATCCTCGTGGGTGAGCACTTCCATTCCCCAAGGTTACTCAGAGATTTCCCATCAAAGTGCA
>JAAHGL010000285.1 GCA_010692635.1 Symploca sp. SIO2C1
CCTTGGGGAATACAAGTGCTCACCCACGAGGATAAATGCTTCATTCCTTCTTACTTGTTACTTTTTACTTGTTACTTGTTACTTATTCAGCAAACCCTAGTGAGGTACAGATCTTATTCCCTATTCCCCATTCCCCATTCCCAAAAACCAGGCTCTTTGTACCTCATCTAAATGAAAAACGCTGTATCTATTCTGGGTAAGCCTGAGATATGTCACTGGACTTCTAGAGAAAACCTTCTGATCACTGCCTTATCTAACGAAAGTAATAGTTTGAGCGGCAAAAGCATCTTCGATTCGTTGACAATGATGCTCCATTAAATCCATAACTACCATCTCATCCTGGGAAAAATAACCGTATTCTGTTGTTTCTTCAGAGATACCCAATGTACCACCAATCACCTCTACCTCAAAGTTGAGTGCAAATACATGGCAACGTTCTCCATCTGCATATTCAATCAAATAATTGGGATCGCTGTATACACCAATCAACTGTCCTACACGAACTTGTAAACCGGTTTCTTCTAGAACTTCCCTAGCACAGGCTTCGGCAATACTTTCACCAGGATCAACCCTACCACCGGGCAAACACCAACGTCCATTATCTGTACGGCGCGTCAGTAATACTTTGTGTTTTGCTGAATCGAAGATAATTGCAGAGGAGCCTAAGACTACCTTACCTTGTTTCCCAATGCGTTCCCCATGAACAAGTTTTGCCATTGATTTCCTGTTGCTCGAAAGCTTTCTTCAATTTTAATCTCGCCTCGTTATTTTCTCATACCAGCTTAGGGGGTGACAACAAGGTTACAAAGCACTCTGGATAATGGATAGAGTGTTAGGTTAGCGTCGGGAGTATGTCAAATTAGGGATTGCGAGTTCTTTCCAACAGTTGTTCAGCATTTGCTACCCACTGAGAATTACCTTGGAGTCGGTAAAGATCTCTAGCATATTGCAAAACTTGCTGGGCATCACTAAATCGATTCTGTTGCAGAAATACCAAGCCAGCGCCATAGTAAGCATTAGCATAATTAGAGTTAGCAATAGCTGCTTGCCGAAAGGCTTCTAAGGCAGCATTTAACTCTTCTTGATAAAACAAAATTGAACCAAGGTTGTAGTGAGCTTCTGGGTACCGAGGGCTAATTTTAATTGCTTGCTCAAATGATTTTTTCGCTTCTTCAATATTTTGTTGCTGCAAATAAATCATTCCTAAATGATAAGCTGGCTCCGGAGCATTAGGACTCAACTGTATGGCATTCTTAAAAGAAGCGATCGCTGGCTCTAGTTCTCCTAATTGAACAAGTACCAAACCATAATTGTAATGGGCAACACCGAGGTTAGGATCGAGTTCTATCGCCTTACTTAAATATGTCTGTGCTTGAGGGAAATTATTTCCTTCAAAGAGAGCTGCACCCAAGTTAGCGAAGGCTAGAGCAAATTGGGGCTCTATTTGGGTAGCGCGGTAAAAAGCATCTACTGCTGCCTGCAATTCCCCAACTTGCCGTAAAGCTAACCCTAGATTGTAGTGAGCTGGTGCTAACTGGGGATCAAGTCGTGATGCTTGCCGAAAAGCCGCAATTGCTTGTGGTAACTTACCCTGTTGAATCAATTCGATCCCGTGCTTCAGCTGCTCCCTTGCTACCGGTTGTGTGGGTTTGAGGGAAGGAAGAGATTGAGCAATTGGTTCGGCAGCAAGAGGTTGTACCGGTAGCATCATACTGCTACCGAAGAACAATAAACTCAGCCCCAATGTAAGAGTGGGATTGAATTGGTGGTTAGTTTTTGTATTAGCTAGAAATTTCTCTAGATGAGTACGTTTGACAACCTTCTGCCTTCTTTTAAAAAATGTTAAGCTTATCCTTGGTAAATCGGGCTGTTTATTGAAACAAATTTGTTGCTTATTGTTGTTAAAATTCATACGGCTTAGAAGTTATTTATATCAATTAATCTTACTTAATCTTTGATGTAGTTTATCTTACAAGAGATTGCAAGTTTTGTTTCCTTGCTATCAGAACACGCTAATCTCACAGTTTAAGTCCATCTAAAATTTTGGCACTAGGATTACTAGGAGAAATAATGCCGATGCAGTAATGCCTGTGTCAAACCGCTAAAATCATAATTATCCTGGGGGTAAACCATGAGTGAAAAAGCCATTACTACCACCCGTAATGTGGCAATTGTCGGTCCTTATTCAAGTGGTAAGACAACTCTGCTAGAAAGTTTACTGTTTGTTACCGGTGCGATTTCTCGCAAAGGTAACATTAAAGAAGGGAATACCGTGAGTGATAGTGCTACTGAGGCACGGGCTCGCAAAATGAGTGTGGAAATAAGTGCTGCTAGTACCGAATATCGAGATATCCGTTTTAATTTTATCGACTGTCCCGGCTCCATTGAATTTACTCAAGAAACTTACAATGCTCTAGTTGGTGTAGATGCTGCTGTGGTAGTTTGTGAACCAACTAGCGATCGCGTTCTGACTCTGGCACCTTTATTCAAATTCCTCGATGACTGGGAAATTCCTCACTTAGTCTTAATCAACAAAATAGACCGACTCAATTGTAACAGCGGGGTTTGTGGAACCCCCTACAGGGAGGTCTTAGATGCCCTCAAGTCAGTTTCGACCCGTCCCTTAGTATTACATCAGTACCCGATTGGTAAAGGAGAAGAACCAATCGGGTTTATTGATTTAGTGACCGAACAAGCTTATCGTTACCACGAAAATGCTCCTGCAGATCCTGTTCCTCTGCCAGAATCTTTAAAAGAGCAGGAGCAAGCAGCACGAAGTGAAATGCTGGAAACCTTGGCAGATTTTGATGATCACTTGCTAGAAGAACTATTAGAGGAAATTGAGCCTCCCCAAGATGAAATTATCAAAGACCTGAAGATGGAATTGGGTGCAGATTTGATTGTACCTGTGTTTATGGGAATTGCTGAGAAAGATTATGGAGTCAGGCATCTGATTGATGCTCTAGTGCGGGAAGCACCCACCCCTGAATCTACTGCCGAGCGCCGCTTAAATAATGTTGATAGCTCTGCCACCGTGGCTCAGGTACTCAAAACTTATTACACTCCCCAAGGTGGCAAACTATCTCTAGCGCGGGTATGGCAAGGTAAGCTGACGGATGGTATGAGCCTCAATGGTGTCCGCGCTGGTGGTTTGTACCATATGCTAGGTCAACAACAGCACTCTATCTCCGAAGCCTTAGCAGGTGATATTGTTGCAATTGGAAGGCTAGAAGGAATTAAAACTAGTGAAATTCTGGCCAGTAATGGTGATAAATCAGCAATTGAACTACCAAAAGTAGAAAAACTTGAACCAGTCTATGCTTTAGCAATCATTCCAGAGAAGCGCAAAGATGAAGTGAAGCTCAGCGGAGCATTAACTAAATTATTAGAAGAAGACCCTTCCCTCGCTTGGGAGCAACATGGGGATACTAACGAAATCATCCTCTGGGGACAGGGAGACATTCATCTTAAGGTAGCTCTAGACCGACTAAAGCGCAAATATAACTTGCCAATGACCACTCACCTGCCGCAAGTTCCCTACAAAGAAACTATCCGTAAAACTGCCACCTCCCATGGGCGCTACAAGCACCAAAGCGGTGGACATGGACAGTTTGGTGATGTTTATCTTGACATCAAGCCTTTAGACCGTGGCGAAGGCTTTGACTTCTCCGAAACTATTGTTGGTGGGGTAGTGCCGAAGCAGTATATCCCCGGTGTCGAAACTGGTGTTCGGGAATACTTGACTCACGGACCATTGGGTTTCCCTGTAGTTGATGTAGCTGTTACCCTAACTAATGGCTCCTACCACTCCGTCGATAGCTCCGAACAAGCCTTTAAGCAGGCAGCACGGCTGGCAATGACGGATGGTATGCCCAAGTGTGAACCAGTACTTTTAGAGCCAATTATGGCAGTTGAAGTGTGTGCACCAACAGAATTTACCTCCAAGGTACTTCAATTGTTAACTGGGCGTCGGGGACAAATTCTCGGCTATGAAGCACGTTCAGATTGGACTGGTTGGGACGGTGTTTCTGGCTATTTACCCCAGGCAGAAATGCATGACTTTATTGTAGAGTTGCGATCGCTCACTTTGGGTATTGGCTTCTTCAACTGGAAGTATGATCATCTCCAGGAAGTGCCTGGAAAATTAGCTAAAGGTGTGCTATCGACGGTTGCCAATGGTAACAGTTAATTGCTGAGCTTAGGGAGATGGGGAGTTGGGAAAGCTAGGGGCAAAATTTCCAATTCCTAATGTTGATAGCTACTAATACCAGATTGTAGCGATCGCGAGCACATCTTGAGAACCCTGTTATCTCCAGACTGTAGAGACGTTGCAGGCAACGTCTCTACACGATTAATGTATAGTCATTAATTCTGAATAGACCGGAAAATTGAGCGAACGGTGAGTACCAACTAGGCGTTGCCCCTATTTTTTCCCTACACCCTAAACCCTATACCCTACACCCCAACTACTTTTCAAGCGACTTGTCACTCCCTGAAAGTTATTTCATGGAATGCCAGGGATTTAACATTCAATCGTAAGAAGTCCCACACCTACGGTGTAAGGGAGGTGTTGGGATGAATTACGAACCAAGATTAGGTAGCGAGTCTATCCAATCTTCGATAAGAGAAGTAATTGTCCTATCCCGGCTGACTGCATATTGAGCAAGCTTGAAATACCTTGCCTTGCTGAGTCTTGCTTTTAGTTGTTTTTCTTTTTTCACAATGGGTACACAGTAGGGATACATTTATGCTAGCATATGAACAGGTCGAAAACAGATAGACAACAATGATTTTCTCATACCAGTACAAGTTAAAGCCAACCAAGCAGCAGTGCCAAGTCATTGACAATACCTTAGAGATGCTGAGGTATCAATATAATTACCAACTAGCTCAAAGGTTTGACTGGTATGAGCAGAACCGTTGCTCTATCGACAGATGTCCGCTTATTTGCCATCTCCCTGAGTTAAAGGAAAAGCCTAATCGTTTTGGTCAACAAACATCACTCAAGCAACTCAAAAAGGATAGACCCTGGTACAAAAACATTTATTCTCAAGTACTACAGCAAGTTCCTCGGAAAGTTGAAATTGCTTTTGATAGATGGCTTAAGGGTGACATCAACGGCAAGAAATCTGGTAGACCGAGATTCAAGGGTGTAGGACGGTACAAAACATTTACCTACCCTCAGTTCAAGAAAAAGCCTCTTGTTGGTGACACAATTAAGTTGCCTAAAATTGGTGATATTAAGGTATTTGTCCACCGTCCTATTCCTGACGGGTTTACTATCAAAACCGTAGCTGTGACCAAAAAAGCTGATGGCTACTATGCAACCTTGAGCCTTGACGACAAAACAGTTCCAACCATAAAGCCTGACTTTGATGCTGATAATATCGTTGGCATTGATGTAGGACTCATCGACTTCTATGTCGCTTCTGACAAGACTCGAATTGCTGCACCAAAACATTTGCGGAAAGCTGAAGGTAAATTAAAGTCAGCACAACGCAAGGTGTCACGTCGAAAAAAGGGTTCTAACCGTCGCCTAAAGGCAATCAAAAAACTAGGCATCCAACATAAGAAAGTAGCCGATACTCGCAAAGACTTCCATTTCAAGACAGCCAAGAAGCTGCTGGCAAAGTATGATGTGGTGGTTGTTGAAAAGCTGAATATCAAAGGACTTGCTAAGACAAGACTGGCTAAATCAATAAATGACGCTGGTTGGAGTCAGTTTATAAATATACTGTCATTCAAAGCCGAAAATGCTGGTTTGAAAGTAATAGCTGTATCTCCAAACGGCACAAGTCAAGAATGCTCTAACTGTGGTCATAAAGTCAAAAAGCCGCTATCGGTAAGAATGCATAATTGTCCCGTCTGTAAAACCAGTTTATGTAGGGATTTGAACGCGGCTATAAACATAAGGAACCGTGGGGCGCACGGTCTTAAAGCTCAGATAATGTCTTCAACGAAGAGTCTCTGAGAAGCCTACACTTACTCGTAAGAGAAGTTTAGGTACGTCACGCGCAGTCAGTTAGAATTGAGTGTTGATGAATTTATGGGGATTAAATAAAGCCGGATGATTCAAACTCAGTTTGAATTTACTTTGCCTAAGGGCTATCTTGATGGAGAGGGTAACCTGCATCGCAAGGGTGTAATGCGCTTGTCGCGGGCAATGGATGAAATTGTCCCCATGCGCGATCCCCGCGTCAAATCTAATCCTGCTTATTCTACGGTTATTATCCTCTCACGGGTAATTACTCATCTAGGATCATTAGATGATGTTTCCCCGGCAGTAATTGAAAATCTCTTTGCCTGTGATCTCAGTTATCTCCAGAAATTCTATCGCAACATTAATGGACTTGAAGAAAAAGATTAATAGGGAATTTAGAATTTAGAATGGGGAATTGAAGAATTTAGAATTTAGAATTTAGAATGGGGAATTGAAGAATTTAGAATTTAGAATTTAGAATGGGGAATTGAAGAATTTTTTGTCTATAATCACCAGTTGATACCAAATCCGTTTATTGTGGGGTACTTACCCAAATCCCCAAATCCTCTCTCAGCAAAGACTTTGATTTTTTGGAATAGACCCTAGGCAAAGAAGATCTGGTATAATATATGATTTGAATGCTCTTGTCAATGTGTTACACAGAATTTGAATTTATTCTTCCGAAAGGCTTGGTAGATCCTGAAGGAGAAATCCACCGTCAGGGAACAATGCGCCTAGCGACGGGAAAAGACGTGATGTATGTTCAGAGAAGCCGCCAAGTTCTGGAAGAACCTGAGTATGGTGTATTAGTGATTTTATCCAGGGTAATTACTCGTATTGGGAACCTCTCTTCAGTTTCACCAGAGTTGTTAGAGCAACTTTTTTTGGTAGATTTTGCTTACCTACAAAAGTTTTTCCACCACATTAATGGGGAGTTGTCTTCTTCGGGAGCATTATAGGCTACCCCTTGGGGATGAGCGAAAAAAAGGGTGGGGAGATGGGGAAATGGGGATATAGGGAGATAGGGAAACAAAGGAAAACTAATGATTTGATATCATGTCCGGAAAATCACTTTTTTACCCTGAAAAAGTGCAAGGAAATTGAACCCATCGATACAATTTCCTTGCACTTTCATGGGAAATCCCTGAGTAAACTTGGGGAATGGAAGTGCTCACCCACGAGGATAAATGCTTCATTCCTTCTTACTTGTTACTTTTTATAGCAACCGCCACAACGGTTAGGACACTAGGTTTAGCTCGAAATAATAAACGACGTTAATCTGATGTCCTAATGACCCTGGCGGTTGCTATACTTGTTACTTGTTACTTATTCAGCAAGCCCTAATTTCGCTCACCCACCCCTAGGATAGATGTTAGGTGTTAGTACCGAATACGCGGGTCAATTAAAGCATTGATGATATCGATCGCAATGCTAGCCACAACAACGATCGCCCCAAAAAATACCATTATTCCCTGCACAGTAGGATAATCTCGCCCAGAAATGGCATCATATAATCGGTTGCCTAATCCAGGCCAAGAAAAGGTTACCTCGGTTAATACAGCTCCTCCTAACAAAGCGGCAAGAGTTAGTCCCAGAACTGTAATCACTGGTATCATTGCATTTTTGAGCGCATGAGCAAACACAATTTGCCTCTCAGGAATTCCCCGAGCTCTAGCTGCCTCGACATAATCAGCCTTAAGGGTTCGCTTTAGATTCACCCGCACAATCCGCTCAAAGATACCACTGAGGAGAAGCCCCAAAGTGATGCTAGGTAGAGCAAGATAGTATAAAGAGGTGAAAAACTGGTTCACATTACCGCTCAAGAGACTATCAACTGTATAAAGACCAGTAATGCCTTCTGGTGCCTGTGAAGTTATCGGAAAACGAGCTCCCAAGGGAAACCAACCCAATTTAACGGCAAAAATTAATTGAACAATCATCCCCATCCAAAATAGAGGTAGGGAGTAAGTGATGATACCAAACAGCCTTCCTCCCAGATCCCAAGCTGTACCACTCCGGGAGGCTGCCAATGTACCGACGCTGAGTCCCACCAAAAAAGCAACTGCCATACCACACACAGCTAGCTCTACTGTAGCGGGGAAATGTTGCTGAATAATCTCCCAAACACTTTCTCCCTGGCTAGTAATGGAAGTACCCAAATCCAAATGTAGTAATGAACCCATATAGCGAATGTACTGCAACCACAAGGGTTCCGCTAGTCCCAGACGCTCAGCGACAGCCTGGCTTGCCCGGCAAGGGTCGGGGTCTAATCCATCGAGGAAGCCGTCGCCATCGGTGTCTGGTTCGAGAGGGAGGGCACATGCGGTGGCCACCTCCGCCCCGTCAAACAAGCCGTCCCGGTCGGTGTCCGGATC
>JAAHGL010000286.1 GCA_010692635.1 Symploca sp. SIO2C1
TATCAAGTTCGGATAATTACTTATAATTCCCTTCTACCTTGCAAACTTCTTTCTTCCCTTCTGCCCTCTGCCTTCTGCCCTCTGCCTTGTTGCAACTAAAGTGTAACTATTCAACCGAACTTGATATTAAACGGTTGTGCATTTTGTCAACTCCCATATATGGTGCTTGAGGGCTCAAAAAACACTATATATGGAAATACTCAAGAGGTTGAAAAATTATATTCTTCTTCCTCAGCTTCCTGAGCTCCCCCAGCTCCCTCAGCTTCCTGAGCTCCCCCAGCTCCCTTGACAACGACACTTTTACCTTAACTTGTCACCAATGCCTATTCCCCATTCCCGATTCCCAAAAACCAGGCTCTTTGTACCTCATCTAAATGAAAAACGCTGTCTACCCTTAACGAGTAAATGGTAGTTTGACAATAAATGTCGTACCAACACCAACTGCTGTTTCAAAGCTAATTTCTCCCCGATGCAAATCCACACAGTTTTTAGCGATCGCTAATCCTAAGCCTGTACCTGGTACAGTAGCAACATTACTGGCTCGATGGAAGGACTCAAAAAGTCTAGATCGATCTTCGGGGGGGATACCAACTCCGTGATCTTGAACCCGGAAGATAGCTTCGTTTTGGCGACAGGTAAGCTGGAAAAGTACTGTGCTGCCTTCTGAGGAATACTTGATTGCATTAGAGAGCAAATTCGTCAAGATATGCCTGAGTAATTTTTTATCTAGGTAGGCATCAACCTCAGAACCTTGATGGATAAACAGGATGCTTTGTCCCTGGTTGACAAGAATCTGAAAGTCATTCACTAGTTGGCGACAAAATACTGCTAAATCAAGTTTACAGGGGTTGAATTCCATCTCCCCTCCCTCTACTTGGTTCATGAGCAATACATCGTCAACTAGGTTTGCTAGATGTTGAGTTGCGTTACGAATCTTCTGTAAGAAGTTTAGTCTTTGTTCATTATTCAATCTGGAATATTGTTTTTTGAGAGATTCAGCTGCTAGAGAGATGATAGTTAGAGGGGTGCGATACTCATGAGCAATCGTGCGGATAACGCGAGATTTCAGTTCGTTTAGTTCCCTCTCCTTGTCCAGTGCTTGGCGAAATTTTTCGTTCTCCAGCTGAGATTGCTGTGCTGCTAATAATAAACGCAACTGCTGCACGGAGATGGATGCTTGGTTGGCGATTGCATATAAAAGACGGAGATGATCTTCAGTGAGCATTTCCTCTCGTTCTGTACCCACAAACAGAAGTCCCACAATCTTTTTATCTTGGTCTGGATTGGCAATAATGGGAACCAGAAAATAAGAGCCTATCTGCTCAATTGGCAACTGTGTTGGTTCTGTTGAGTCTGAGTTCAACTGATGCAAGCAGAGTAGTTCGTGAGTCAGGTTTGAACCGTTGACTTTGGCTATACTCTCTAGTAGAAGCTGTTGAATTTCTGCTTGAGCACTGGGAGACAGAGTACGATTAGTTTTAAGAAATAAGTTGCAGTTTCGGTCTTCTAGGAGAATACCCCCGGTAACATCACAGGGAACAACCAAGTGAAGATTTTCCAGCATGGAACGGAAGAGCTCTTCATAGTTGAGGGTATAGCCAATCCGTTGGGAAAGGTTATGCAATAGTTGGAGTTCTAAGGTGCGTTGGCTGACTTTTTCTTCCAACTGTTGATTAAATTCAGTCTTTAGAGTACGGAATTCTTGCTGAGTTTCCTGTAGTGCAGTTTGTAGCCTCTGACTTTTAGCCCTTTCCAGCTTAAGTTGTTGTTGAACTAGACGCAGTTGCTCCTTGCACTGCTCAACTTTCAATTCTGGTTCTGGATTTAACGGTTCCAAAGTTATTACTGTCTGGTTGCTATCCGTGAAGGCTGGTTGCTCGGTTACCACTTCAGCTTTCTCTGCTAGTCTTTCCTGCACCGGCTTAGCATTAACCATTAGAATTGAGGGTCTCTGGCTGAGAAAATTTTTGGACATGGTTAAGTTTGTCCCCCGCAGATAGCAAAGGCACACTTTTTACCACTAGTCAGTTTTATTAATAATATTTTAAATGTTTGAGGACTGGATCAATGATAGGATTCATATAATTAACAAAAGTTAATAAAAAAATGGTCATTGGTCATTGGTCATTGGTCATTGGTAAGGTAACAGAAAACTTAAGATATCGGAGCCTTCAAAGATCGTGGCCAGATAATGCAAAAAATAAAGCTTATGTCAACCGGAATTCCCAACCTAGACACGGTACTAGGAGGAGGGATACCGGTATATTCGCTGAATATCATTGCTGGAGCGCCAGGAAGCGGTAAGACGATCTTGGTGCAGCAGATGATGTTTAACTATATCCACACTCATAAAGCTGCTAAAACTTTATATTTGAGTACTCTCTCAGAACCAAGCCTTAAAGTTGTGCGTTATATGCAAAGGTTTGATTTCTTCGATGCTGAAGCCTTCGGAGAACGGATGATTTACGCTGATATTGGGGAGTTTGTGGCGGAAAATCCCCTGTCGTCGGTATCTAATCGCATTATGGAATTGGTCGATCAATACCATCCTGATTTGGTAGTGATTGATTCGTTTCGAGCAATCCGTGATTTGAGTAACAATTCGGCAGAATTTCGTTGCCTTTGCTATAACCTGGCGGTGCTTCTAGCTAGTGCTCGTTGCACAACGTTTTTGGTGAGTGAATGTGGACGGGAGCAGATAGAGAATGGAGCTGAATTTGCGATCGCTGATGGCATCTTATACCTGGATATTAGCCTCAATCAAGGAGAAGTCAATCGTTCTGCTCAAGTTTGCAAACTTCGTGGCCAATCTCCACTGATGAATGCTTTCCCTTTTACCATTTCCTCTGAAGGGATGCGTATTCTTAGCCCGACTTTAAGCTTGAGACAAGCACAAGTCAATCGGGAAACAGAAACGAAACTCATGACTACAGGTATTCCTGGACTAGATGTACTCTTGCGAGGGGGAATTTTCTCAGGAAGATCACTAATCCTCTCTGGAGCTTCTGGCACAGGAAAAACTACCTTGGCTCTCCAGTTTTTGGTGCAGGGAGCTCAAATTGGGGAAAAAGGACTCCTTATTTCCTTTGAAGAATCTACTGAGCGCTTGCACCAAGCGGCAGCAGGTTTTGGCTGGCAGCTTCAGGAATTAGAGGATCGGGGACTCTTACAAATTATCTTTATCCCTCAAATCCAAATTCGAGTTGAAGAACAGCTAGAGCAAATTATTGCAGCAACTGCCACTTTTAAACCCCGTCGCTTAGTCATCGATTCCCTATCGGTTTTTTTATATAAAGTCCAAGAACCGGCAATTCAGCGAGAAAAACTAGTTCAACTGGCTACCTTAGTACAGTGTTTTGGAGCAGTGGGACTATTTATTTCTGATATTCCCGCCATTGCACCTGAGAGTCTCTCCCATTTTGGTGTGGAAGAAACCGTCGTTGATGGTACTATTGTCCTCTCTACAGAAAGAATCAACCATCAACTGGGTGGTCAAGGTTTTCGTAGGTATCGTTACTTAGAAGTCTATAAAATGCGTGGTACTGACCATGTTACAGGTCGGCATCGTATGGAAATTACTCCCCAGGGTATTGAAGTACTATCAGCTGCTCTGGTTTCAGAGAGAGAAGCAAGGGAGCAAGAGGAACTAGGAGAAGTTTCAATCTATTCTGAACCACCACCTCTAGTATTTGCTGCACTCAAAGGGTTAATTCAAGGTGACTTGCGCTATGGTTCTGCTTGGCTAGTGCAGGGGGAACCAGGAGTAGGGAAAAGTACTCTGGCTTATCAATTTGCGATCGAAGGTTTGCTGCGTAAAGAATCTGTCCTCTATATTACTGCTGATGCACCTAAAGAAAAGGTATACCAATCCTTACAAAATTTGGGCTTTTTACCTGACCCTTATCTAGAATCAGGGCAATTGTTAATTTTAGATGCTTTTAGTCCAGGGAATGATAATCTCGATTTGAGCGATCCAGAGACTCTGATGTTTACGATCGCTCGCCAGTTAAATCGTCTTTCTCGTCCCTGCCGCAAAATCTTTGATTCCCTTGCTCCTTTAGCAGCAATGTGTACTCCTAGGGAGTTTATCAGCTTAATTTATCGCAAGAATCGGCTGCTGCGTCAACCGGATGTAGCCATGTTTAATACTTTTCCCCAACTAGCGATGGCGGATAGCGATCGCTATAGTTTGCTCAATGCCTATGATGTGGTACTAAATCTTTATACTCCGGACTGGGGAGAAATGAATCAACAGGGTAAGATTGGCAACCGGGCTCTGAAAATTGGCAAAATTCGAGGAGCAAGGGCTGATTTACGACCTTATCCTTACACTATCTCTCTGAATGAGGGCATTTTGTTGCAACCGAAATATTATCAGTGGGGAACTCATGGCTCATGATCACCAGCGCTCATCTGTAAATTCCCAATTAATAGCACGGGAGCGGCTGATTAGGAATATTGCTCAGCAAATTCACAATTCCACTCACCTGCCAGAAATCCTCAACACTGCTGTGACTCAAGTGCAACAGTTTCTTCAAACTGATAGAGTGGTTATCTACCGTTTCAACCCCGATTGGAGTGGAGTGGTGGTAGCAGAAGCCGTTGATGAGCCTTGGAATTCTACCTTAGATTCCACTATCATTGACCCTTGCTTAGAGAAAAACTGGGTTGAACTCTACCAAAGAGGTGAAGTTAAAGCGATCGCTAATATTTATACCTCCCACCTCGAACCTTGTCACATTGAGCTACTAGAGCAATATCAGGTGCAAGCAAACATGGTAATGCCGATTATTTTTAACTCTCAGCAGCCAGAGGCAAGCAGCTTATGGGGTTTACTCATCGCTCATCATTGTTCAAGTCCTAGGGAGTGGGATTTCGTGGAAACTGAGTTACTCCCCTCTTTAACCGTCCAAATTGCGATCGCCATCCAGCAAACTCAACAATATCAGCAACTCCAAATGGAACTACAAGAGCGGACTTCAGCAGAATTAGCTCTTAGAGAAAGTGAACATCGCTATTTTACCCTAACTAAAGAACTAGAACTCCGAGTCGAAGAACGCACAGCGGATTTAGAGCGCACTAATCAGACATTACAAGCAGAAATTAGCCAAAGGCAACAAGCAGAAGAAAAACTCAAACGAACATACATTTCCCGTTTTCTCGTGGGGGAAATGTTGCGGGATTTACAAGAGATTGGCAACCTTTCAGATACTACTATGTTCAATGCTGGTCAAGAACTCAGCACTCGTGCTCAGTCTCCCAGTTTAGCTGAATTCCTCGAAGCATTTACGATTATGGGACTCGGCACTCTTACCTTAACGGAAGAAACCCCAACCCGCTGGCAATTCACAGGAGATAAGTTAGTGGAAGTGAAAAAGGGTAGTGATTGTCCCACCTGCAATTATGCTAGAGGCTATCTTTGTGGTGCGGTAGCTCATCAACAATCAGTGAAAGTTGCGGCTGTTGAAATGGCTTGTCAGTCTATGGGAGATCATCTGTGTAAGTTTGTGGTGCAAGTCATCGGTGTTAGGTATTAGTCATTGGTGACAAGTTAAGGCAAAATCGTCGTTGTCAAGGGAATGGAGAATGGAGAATGGAGAATGGAGAATGAAGAATATAGATTTTTTGTCCAAAGTCCAATCACAGTAATCATAAAGGTTTTATCACTTTTATAATTTGGCGATATTGCGATCGCTTCTATGTAACCAGAGCCGCCGTAAGCCTTACCAGCTAACTCTACCCAGCTTTCTCCGCCATCTTCTGTTTTAAAAAGACCCTTTTGAGTACCAGCAATAAGGGTTTGAGTATAGGTGGGAGATATTGCTATTTGAGATATAACATCATGTGGAGCATGAGCCAGTGCTGCCTGGACATCTAGGCAGAAAAAAGCAAGAATCAGTATCAAAAAAAGATTAATGATTTTATACATCAAACAATATCAAAGAAAGAAAATTGCAATTTTTCATTATGCTTTTCTCGGAGGTGGTGCAGAAGCAGTTGCTCTTTGGATGTTAGAGGCTTTGAAGGATAAATATGAGCTAACCTTATTCACTACAGCTAATCTAGATTTTCCAACTTTAAACTTAATGTATGGCACTCAACTAGCCCATAGTTCAATCAAGATCAAATCTCTGCTACCAGCTTACCTCAAACCATTATCCGATTTTTTGATAGCTAATAACGGCAACTTGAGAAAAATCTTCATTCATATTCTCATTCGTTACTTTAAGGCTTGTCAAAGAGAGTATGATCTAGTAGTATCTGCCTACAATGCTATGGATCTTGGACGCCGAGGTATTCAATATATCCATTGGGTGAGAGTTATTGAAGGCAATGCCTTGCACCACCAAATTTCCAATTTTTCAGAAGAGCGTCTCCAAAGTAATATTTCAGTTGCTAACTCTCATACAGTTGCTGAAGCTGCAAAAAAAACCTATAGTGTTGAATGTTTAGTGGTATATCCTCCGGTAACTGCTGATATTCCCCAAGTACCTTGGCAGGAAAAAGAAAATGCCTTTATTTGCAGCGGCAGATTAACTCAAGCCAAACAACCTCACCAAGTTATTCAAATTTTGAACCAAGTTCGTGCTCAAGGCTTTCAGATTAAGCTGTATTTGACAGGAGGTGGAGGTGGTGCGTATGCAAGGCAATACAAAAATTTTGTCACAAGCATGGTGGAGGAAAACTCTGATTGGGTAACGCTGTATAAAAATCTTCCATACAAGGACTATCTAAAAATACTTGCTAAATGTAAATATGGTATCCACTTTAAGTCAGAACCATTTGGCATATCAGTTGCAGAAATGGTGAAAGCAGGAGCAATTCCTTTCGTTAGGAGTAAAGGTGGACAGATAGAAATTGTTGGTGAGCAAAACGATGACTTATTATTTGCTAATCAATCAGAGGCAGTAAGTAAAATAGTTGGCTTACTTAGGGATTATCATAAACAACGTAGATTACTGCAATCTCTTGAGAAGCGTAAAAGCTTATTTTCTACAGATAAATTTGTCTCAGATATTAGTAAATTAGTGGCTAGTTACTTTAGCGATAAAGACCCAATTAAATAATTGTTTTCTATAAACTTATATTATGCCATATAAAATATTATTTTTACTTGGTCATATGCGTTCTGGTTCTTCCTTACTTAGTCATATATTAGTTACGAATCCAGAAATTGTAGGTTTTGGCGAAACCCATATTAAATATTCGGTAGAAGGTGACTTTGAAAAACTCATTCTGAAGATTCATCAAGTTGTTGGTAATTCACCAGTTGATCTTAATTATTTTTTTGATAAAATACTACACAATAATATGTTCATTAATGAAGCTATTCTTTGCTCTGAGCAAGTATATCTAATTTTTTTACTCAGAGAACCGCAGCAAAGTTTGGCTAGTATCATTAAACTAAAACCTCATTGGAATCAAAAACAAGCGCTGGGATATTACTCAAGACGTTTAGCAAAATTAGAAACATACGCTAAGTTAATTAACAGTAAAAAACGTAGTTTTTTTCTCACCCATGACCAACTTTTGCACAAGACTGAATTAGTATTCAAGTCCCTGCAATATTTCCTTCAGGTACAGCAGCCATTTTCAGAAGAGTATGAAATTTTGCCTACCACTGGTATGAGATTTATTGGAGATCAATCAGAAAGAATCAAATCAGGTCGTATAATTAGGTATAATCAGATATCAGAAAGTTCAATATCTCCAGATTTAATCAAGCAAGGGATTCAAGCTTTTGACCAGTGCATAAATACTCTCTCAGAGTATTGCCAAACTATTTAACTAGGGCTTGCTGAACAAGTGTGGAAGCTTACCAGACTGTGCTTTCAATGATTTTTTGACCAAGCCTTGTGCAAGGAAATGGTCTATAGAAGCTTATTTTCCTTGCACTTTGATGGGAAATCTCTGAGTAACCTTGGGGAATGGAAGTGCTCACCC
>JAAHGL010000287.1 GCA_010692635.1 Symploca sp. SIO2C1
AAACAACGACTCTGAACTGACTTTGGAGCGGGTTTTACCTTGCAACTCTGCTTCGATGGCTTGCTCTCGCTGTCGCAGAAGTTTTCGCCACTGCAGGAGTTGGGAGGTGACTTCTCTCAGGGGACCCTTCTCTGCGTTTTGCAGAACGTTGGACACTTCACTGATCATCATCAGGTGCTCGTCTTGCAGTTCATGCCACATCTCTCAAAGACTATGAAATCAACCAATGGCTGAATACTCAGTACCAAGACGTACTTTTATCAGCAAAGTTGCCAGAAGTACAAGATCAAGCAGAAATTCTGTTGAATTACAAGGGTTTAGCAAATGAATCAATAGATTATCAGATAGCTTATGATACCATTTCTCAATACTTTAAAGATTTAGCTGCCATCAAGCCCAATCTCAAAGAAACTTCGATTCTTACTACTGGCGGTATCATTGTTTTTTCAACAAATAAAAACCTACAAGGTAAATATCAACCTCTTGGTTCTACCACCACTTACTTCACCTCAGAAAAAAACAACTTTAAACCAACTTTTTATACTTCCCCGATCACAGGCAAGACAGGAATTACCTTTGCTACACCAATCCTTGAGGAATCAGGTAGCCGCATTGGAGTAATTTCCATTACTCTAGATCTTAAAGAAGTGGATAACTTGATCCGGGAACGTACAGGCTTAGGTGAGAGTGGTGAAACCTATCTAGTCGGTCGTTTGGAAAGAAAAAATTCCTTTATAGTATCAAATCGAGCTGATACTGAAAAATACCCTGAAGGGATTAGTAGTTTGGGAATTGATACTGCCACAGAAGGACAAAATGGTGCTGGACTTTACCTGAATTATGACGGAGTACCTGTTATTGGTGTGTATCGCTGGCTAGAACAACAGAACTTAGCATTACTGGCTGAGATAAGTCAGCAAGAAGCATTTGCTCCTGCACAACAACTAGCTAGGAACATTTTGCTGATTGGGTTGAGTTCAGCAGGACTGCTATTGATTGGAGTCTATTTACTATCACGCCGGATTACCCAACCAATTAGGAAAATTACAGATGCAGCAATTCAGTTAGCAGTCGGAGACTTAAACCATAAAGCCCCTGTATTGAGTCAGGATGAAATTGGCATTTTAGCTCGAGCTTTTAACCAGATGGCAGAGCAGTTGCGCGATTCCTTTACAGCTTTAGAAAAAAATAATCAGGAGTTAGAAATTCGAGTCAAGGAGCGCACTGCTGAATTAGTTACAGCCAAAGAAACTGCGGAAATTGCTAACAAAACAAAAGGCAAATTTATTGCCAACATGAGCCATGAACTGCGCACCCCCCTCAACGCTATCTTAGGCTATGCTAAGATCCTCCAGCGGGATGACGACTTAAGACCCAAGCAAATCGAGGGTTTGACAATTATTAAGCAAAGTGGAACTCATTTATTAACCCTGATTAATGATATTTTAGACTTCTCCAAAATCGAAGCTAGCAAGATGGAGATCTACCCCACAGATTTACATTTTCCCACCTTTTTGGAAGGGGTAGTGGGTATTATCCATATGCGAGCTATAGAAAAGAAGATTCTGTTTAATCACGAACTTGGTTACAACTTACCCACCAGCATACGAGGTGATGGTAAACGGCTACGACAGGTTCTGCTCAATCTGTTAAACAATGCTGTCAAATTCACTCCTCAAGGGAAAGTGACTTTGAGAGTCAGCGTAATTGATAATGTTGATGCATTATTCGCTACTTCCTTACCTGAAAAAAATGTCACTATCCGCTTCGAGGTTATCGATACAGGTGTGGGAATTAGCTCCTCGGAGTTAGATAAGATCTTCCAAGCTTTTGAACAAGTCGGCGATACTGAACAGCGCTCAGGAGGAACAGGCTTAGGTTTAGCTATTAGTAAGCAACTGGTGGAATTGATGGGGGGTCAACTAAAAGTTGAGAGTGAATTGGGTAAAGGTTCCAACTTTTGGTTTGAGCTCACTTTAGATGTAGTTGAAACTGCCTCAGAAGCTGAACACGATATTTCAGGTAAAGTTCTTAATTACAAAGGAAAACAACGTAGGATCCTGGTAGTGGATGATCAACCAGAAAATCGTTTGTTGTTACTTAATATGCTAGAACCCTTAGGCTTTGAAGTGGTGACGGCAGAGAATGGTCAGCAGGGAGTAACTATTGCTACGGAATATCGACCAGACCTGATTTTAACCGATTTATTTATGCCCGTCCAAACTGGCTTTACCATGGTGACGGTGCTCCGGGAAATGCCAGCAATTAATGATGTACCGATTATTGCTCTCTCAGCTAGTGCTTTCTCGGTAGTAATGGCTGAAACTCAGCGTATTGGCTGTGATGCCTTTCTCAGTAAACCTATTGAAGAGGAGGAGTTACTCGCTTTGTTGGAGCAGTATTTGCAGTTAGAGTGGGTTTATCAATAGGGAAGATAGCGTTTCTCATTTGCTAATGGTACAAAGTTGTTGGTTTTTGGGAATGAGGAATAGGGAATAGGCAAAGTATTAAGGAATGTTTCGCCAACAGTATCCGTTCCTCAACCCAACTTACATTTATTGCACTGAAGTTGAAAGATATGCGGTATTGTTATCTTAATTCTAGGTGGATTTCTTCAAGAAAATGAAGAGTTTGAGGTGATCGCTGATCGTCTAGCTGATGAGTTTCAAATGTACGCTGGAACTGCTGTTCCTCTTCTCTCAGACTATGCTGTTAGTCGAGCGGGAGTTTATGAGGAGCATCCCTGAGTGTGCTTTACTTAAAGGAGTTATTACAGTAGAAGTACTCTTTCCATCCTTTGCTGCTAGCTCACGCCTATAGCATCAAAATAGCTGATAGCTAAAAGCTTGGTGCAAATAATCAGGACAACAGTTTGAAAGTGACGCGATCGCGTCCCTGTACTTTAGACTGATGGAGAGCTTCATTAGCAGCACCGACGATGATTTCAGGGTTAGATTGCGAGGCAGGGATGGTGCTAACAACTCCTAAACTGATGGTAACTGCAGGATCACTCGTCGATCTTTGACTACCAACTTTTAACCCCTGACTAGGCAAAGCTTTTACTCTCTGTCTGATTTTTTCAGCAACATGGACAGCACCCATTCCATCTGTACTAGGCAGAAGCACCGCAAATTCTTCACCTCCATAACGAGCTACTAAATCAGCTCGACGGTTTACTACCTGACGGATAGCACCAGCAACTTGCTCTAAATAAATGTCTCCTGCTGGATGTCCATAGGTGTCATTGAAAGTCTTGAAAAAGTCAATGTCGCACAAAATTAGTGACAATATTGCTCCTTGCCTTGCCAATCGACGCCACTCTCTGAACAGGTATAAATCAAAGCAGCGCCGATTAGCTAGTTGAGTGAGTTCATCTAGATTACATAAGCGCTTTAACTCTTGGTTCTCTTGAGTCAACTGCTCAAGGCGTTGGGTGTAAGCAGTGCTG
The DNA here is from genome assembly GCA_010692635.1 of Symploca sp. SIO2C1. GTDB lineage: Bacteria > Cyanobacteriota > Cyanobacteriia > Cyanobacteriales > Coleofasciculaceae > Caldora. The sequence goes on from JAAHGL010000287.1 coordinate 3,449, forward strand.
TTAGCCTGCCTGAAATTCTTTCCTTGAAGTAGTTGCTCCCTAAAATACTGATGATAGAGTTTGCAACTGGGTGTAACTCTGTTCCCTTGCAAATGCACTAGTCCCATCTTGTACAATTTAAACCCCACCACCTGATCTAACCCTATTGGTGCTGTTGCCTGTAGCACTTGTTTATAGGCTATGGCTAACTCTGGATACTTTTGCAAATTTCCTAAATACCAGTGTAGGTAGTTGCGATAAATCCCGGCGTCTGTAGCAGCACTTTGCATCAACTGTTCCCAGGTGAGATCACCCAGAGCAAGATGATACAGCGCTAATCGCACCAGATAAGGATGACCCCCCAATAGCTCCATCAGCTGCTCTAGTTTCTCTGGTGAGAAGTGCAATCCATGACGCTGAGCTAAATCCCGTACTTGTTCAAGAGTAAATCGCGGCAATTCAATCACTGTTCCCAGATTAAAGGGTGGTTGATTGGTATCCCAAGGGAGATAAACTTCTGTGGAATGGACAATTAGCAGTCGTAAGTTTTGCCAAAATTTACTACTAGGGGTTCCGTAAGCGGCTTCTTCGTGCCAAGAACGCAGCAAACTAAAGAAATCTTTAGCAAGCTCTGGGTAGCAGAATACTTCATCAACTTCATCTAAGGCTAATACTAAAGGAGTATCTGCTGCTGACAACAAGCACTTCTCAAAGTAAGCAGTGCATTTGCTCTTACTTCCATAAGCCTGCTGATGCCAATAATCATCTACCTGCTGTGGCAGCTGCAGCTGGCGGGTAATCTCAGCACAAAACCACTTTAAGAATTGATCCAAGTTGGTGAAAACTGAACTATCAGCTCGCTGCAAGCTTAATGCCACAACCCGTAAACCTTGCTTCTGAGCGTGAGCAAGACACAAGAGCATCAGAGAGGTTTTACCCATCTGCTTGGGAGCACTAATGCGCATCAGTGCTCCTGGCTGCTCAAGCTTCTGGCAGGAAAACTCTTCTATTGGGGGACGCTTGACGTAAAAAGCTGAAGTAGGAGAAACCAACTGTTTAGGAGGGTCTAATTCGACTTCTGACAGAGGTAGTTCGATGGTTAATGGGGGGAAAATAGGTAAACGGGGATTCTTCCTCTGCTTTCCTGCTCTTGTTGTCCCCATCTCCTTCTGACGTTGCTCCCTAGAAGCAGCATACTGAGTTAAGACTGCTACCAAATTATTTTTACTAACTTTCTCTCCTAACGATTGTGAAAGCAACTTCCATAGTTTGGGACCAACGTTATTTTTCAGGTACTCAGTATTGTAGCCAAGCTCTGCTGCCATATCCTTATACTTCTTGCCTTGCCAAGTACCTCTTATAACCAACAGTTCGATATTATTTAGATGTTTGGCACTATTGTTGAACAAGGCGGCATCTGCCACCTGAACAGCTATTTCTACAGGTAAACTCCTGTTCATCTAAGTTTGAGTAATTTGAACAGCTGAAATGTTTTATGAAACCAGAATCTATTGAATCGACTATGCCTAACTCAGTTGACAGCTGAGTTAACTTTAGACATCTCGACTAATTAATTTGAAACACATTTGTAATATCTCTAACTGCGATTTAATTAATGGAGATGTATCTATCAAAAGATATGGGTTTATCTACCATAATACGTAAGCTATTATCTGTACGCAAATAGACTCAGGTATTTATTTCACAAAAAATTTACATAATTCCCTGAAATTAGTTAACTTTTATACCTTGACATTTCTGAAAATTATGATAACCATAAATATCTTCTTAGTTTTTACCCCTTAATTAGTTAACTTTTGTATACTGACATTTGGGAATAAATAAAATTTAATAGAGAGTACCAATTTGAAATATAGCAGCCCTATTTGCCCTGTAAATAAAAGGGTGTATAAGGGAGACAAGGGGGACAAAGGCAAGATGTATTACAATTCATCCAGGATTGCTATAGGTAATATTCATCAGTCGTTCCTTGCCCATTTTTTAGCTAGAGTAGAGAATAGCAAGTAGTTATACTATGAGAATTCATTATCATGCTCTTTCTCACTCCAGAACAATTAGAAGGTCAATGTGTTTTCCTTAAAAGTATCAACGTAACTTCTCAAATACAATGCTCAAATAAACTCTTTATTAGAGGTCCAAAGTTTACTAAAAGAGAACGTCAAGCAGCTATTGACTTTGTCCGCAAATGCCTTGGTAATGGTATTTTTTGCTTTATTCAGGATAATCAGTCATCCTTGGTAGTTTGGACTGAAAATCAAGATAGAGCATTAACCAATGAAACAGCAAGTTTACTAAAGATGAAGGAAAAAACTCAGTCTAGTAGTTGTTTATCTAAAGCAGTTATATCTGAAGTGCCAGAGGTTGAGAGTACCTTGGATAATTTGTCCAAATCTGAATCACCTCAAAATCACAAACATACTCTGAAAAAACAGCCTTCTAGAATATATCGAGGAGTCCCCTACTAAATAGTTACTTAAAATTTACCAATAGGGTGCATTATTTTTTGAAAAATGTAAACAAAAGAGAAATATTATTTATTCCATCAAAGTTATATAACAAATGTATCAAAATGTAATTTATTGTTAATTGTGGTGTTATTGTATAAACATCTATTAACTGGGTAATGCAATTTTTTATTTTGAGGGTTTATACATTTAACCTTACAACAATTTCTTCTTATAAAGATAGCACAGCACTAGCAATTAATTGTTCTATTACTGATGACAAATATAATGATATCTACCCAATCTAATTCACCTCTTCTCTCAGTTGGTAATTTTACTGGTTCGAGAAGAGCTAAATTTTTCACAACATTGCAACAGCTACGGTTTAACGGACAACTATTACTGAAAGATTCACACAATACACAATGGATCTTTTATCTGAATCGTGGTGACATCACTTATGCTACAGGAGGAAATACTCCAGTAAGAAGGTGGGCAAGAAACTTAGCAACTTATTCTCCTCAACTACCTCCTTATCTCCCCAACCTGCAAAAAGAGGTGTCTAGTATCGATACTGCTGTCTTCACTACCTGTTGGGAATATGAGCTTTTATGCTTGTGGGTAGAACAGCAAAAAATTACTCTGGGACAAGCTACCAAAACAATTGAGGCAATTATCATTGAGGTCTTGTTTGATGTAGCCCAAGCTGGAGATGTGACTTATCAAATTAAGCAAGATAATTCCTTGTCTCAACAACTTATCTTACTTGATTCCCAGCAAGCCGTAGGAGAAGCTCAAAAACTTTGGGAAGTCTGGCAAAATGCGAAACTAGCCAATTCTTCTCCTAACAGCGTTCCCATCATTAAGCAACCAGAGCAACTTCAAGCACGCACATCAGCTCAGGTATATCAAACTCTAACCCGTATACTGAACGGTCAACGTACTCTACGGGAGTTGGCTGGGCAAATGAAGCGGGATGTATTGCCAGTAACTCGTTCACTACTACCCTATATTCAATTAGGTTTGGTAGAACTTGTTACTATTGCTGACTTAGAAGCTCCGTTTTGCCCATCTGTTGCTCAACAGCAACCCACAACTACAGTGAACAAGGAGTTATTGATTGCTTGTGTAGACGACGATATGTGGGTTTGCAAGACAATGCAAAAGCTGCTCACAGCAGCAGGGCATCAGTTTATTTGGATAAACGACGGTTTACGAGCTCTGGCAACTATCCTAGCTCGGAAGCCGGATCTGATCTTCTTAGATTTAGTAATGCCCAACACCAACGGTTATGAAATTTGCAGTAAGTTACGCAAGATTCCCTCTTTCCGGAATACCCCAATTATTATCTTAACTGGCAATGATGGCGTTGTTGACCAGGTTCGAGCTCGTCTGTTTGGAGCTTCAGATTTTATCAGTAAACCCATTGATGCGGAGACAGTACTAAACGTCATCAATAAGCAGATAGAAGAGGGGAACATTAGTGATTAAAATTATATTACAAAATGTAAATGAAATTCAAACCCTCACCAATGACAAATAGCCAATAACTAATAACCACTTTCAGTTGTTTGTAAATGTAAGGTAAATGTTGTGAGTATAGCGCTAGTTGTTGACGATTCCTTAACGACAATGAAGATTCTAAGCTGTTGTCTCAAGCAAGAGGGCATTGATGTCCTCACTGCGCAAAATGCAGTAGAGGCTTTAGCTAAAATTAGTATCAATAAGCCGGATGTCATTATTTTAGACGTTGTACTACCAGATCGCAGTGGTTTCGAGATTTGTCGTGATCTCAAAGCTCAAGCAGAGACTAGTAATATTCCTATAGTCATCTGCTCTACTAAAGCAACTGAGATGGATAAGTTTTGGGGTAAGAAACAGGGGGCAGATGCTTACCTAGTCAAGCCAATTGATCAAGAAGAATTGGTGAAGACTGTTCAAAGATTTATCAATATCTAAGTAAGTATGTGTCCAACAATAAAAGTATATTTAATCAATGGATAATGGATAATTGATAATGGATAATTC
>JAAHGL010000288.1 GCA_010692635.1 Symploca sp. SIO2C1
TGACTCTAGAAGACTGGAAACAGAAGTATTACGCGGCAGAGGAAGAAATTGCTTCACTCAAAGATATTGTATTGCCTGACAATCCTTGGCGCTCATTGCACACTTCAAGAGCTGTAGCAGTGCAGCAATATATGAAGGCTCAAGGAGTGCTGGTCAACTACTACAATTCCGCTATAGACAAAAATGGGAAGTTTACCCTATTCTTCAAGCCTTGGCAGTCTGGAGCCAAATTTAAGCGTTCTTTGGAAGGTATTTTACCGGGAATGCAAAGTAATTTTGGTCTTATTGCCCCTCCAGTGTTTGGGGAGCAAGTTGACTGCTGGTTTTTGGAAATGGCTCCGGCAGTAGACTCGCTAACTAATTCTATGGAATCTGCCTACAAGCTAGAGTCTTCTTTCCCTTCTAGTCCTCCTGTGCTTACAGTACCGCAAACAGTCGAGAATAACCAAGTTACGCGCTCACTTGACTATGAGCAAAAAGTCGTTTTTATGACCAATCTCCGTCCTGGCACTCTTCCAAAACCAACTACCTCCGAAATTACTGATCAGGAGTTAACTGTAGCTGATTGGTTATGCAATTGGCGGTTCACTGCTACCAAAGGAGAACAAGCCAATATTAGACAGGTAAACAAATTAATTGAAGCTCTTTATGGTATAAAACCAGGTCGCTCAACTGAAGTTAGAGATCCGGTGACTAGGGAAAGTTTAAGGCAGCGGGTTCACAGGATTCTTAAGCTTTTAAAGATTGACGACAATCGGTTTGATTAGAATTCTTAATTCTTAATTCTTAATTCTTAATTCATTATGATTTACTCGAAACGGGAGGGGATAGATCCACGGGATTGGTTGAAGCAAGCTAACTTCCCTAGTAATTGGAAGGAGTTAGATTTGCAGCAGTGGATTGCTGAGAGATTGCGCTCGCAAGGTTATGACCTCAAGGAAGGGGTTTGGATGGATCTCCCTGGTGGTGGTCGTGGTCAAGCCGATATAGTTTTATATCATGATGGCAAACCCTGGCAAGTATTGGAAGTCAAAAAAATCATTAACAGGGAGGGTGTTTTACTTGGAACCAATCAAGCAAGAGCCTACACGAGTATTCTAGGGGCGACAGAACAACCTTTGCTAATGGGGTTAGCACCTTGGTCAGAGAAGGAGTACTGGAGCGGTAAGAATGCAATAAATTTATCAGCGCACAATCAAGTAGGGATTATTTACCTCAATGAAGATGAGCGTTGGTTTCCAGCGCCTAACGAGAAGATTGCACAGACTCAGCAGACTCAGCATCGCGACAATAACTTTAACTTTCAGTTTAAGTTATTGAATTTAGGACTGATAAACTCACTTTTGTCCAACTGTTATAGCTTAATCAATCGAGCAATCGATAAGTTAAACTGGAAGCAAAAAGCAATTGCTATCGTCACATTATGCTTTATTTCATTTCTGCTATCCTGGTTTCATGGTTCTAAGGCTTTTGACTCGTGTCCTGAAGGTTCCCACATAAATAATAGGCAAGAGCAATGGAAGTAGTACAGCAATAATGTTGATATTGTAGTGACAGGAGTGTTAGCCTAACAATGAGCTATTGCGGTTTTAAGATTTCATCTATTTGTGCCAGTTTTTGAGTCAAGAGTTCCTTCAACTCCAAAAGTTGCGATGGTTCAGCTTGGTCAAACATTTCACCAGACAGTTTGGAGAGAGTCGCTGTGGCAAGTGATATTTGTTTAACTCGCCTAGGTGGTGTTGGCTCCGATGCAACTTGGGCAGTGATCACTTCCTTAACTAATTTTCGAGTTTGGGAGGCAGACAATTTCTCGGCGAGCACTCTTTGGGTTGTCTTGACCCTGATTGACTTAGCTTTTTGCTCTGACAACTTCAAGTTTTTGGCTGAGAGCTTCTGTAGTGCCAGTGCATGAACACCAAAAAGTCCCGATTCCCTGATAGCAGCTTTGAGGTCTACAGCTAAAGAAAGCATGGGGAAAATATTGGCATCGATGGAGGCTGGATTGAGCTGTAAATCCAGTAGTAACAATAATATGGCTTGCTCTTGCTCATCTAGACCCAAAGATGCTAAGCCCTGTTTTTGCTCTGGCTCAGCAGCATTCATGAGTTCAACGACTTGACTCATGCGTCCCTGTTTGTTCAACCTTCGCACTGCCGTTGAGAGCAGACGGGGAATATCAACACCATCTATACCAGTATTATCAGCTAATTCCCGAACAATTGCCTCTGCTTTATCAAGAGGGTTGAGGTCTTCTCGATGCAGGGAAGTCAATAGCGCTTTACGGTGTAAGGCAGTTGGTTCGGGAATAATTACAGCTTGCAGGCTCTGCCAGCCTAAATTTTTAGCACTGCGCCAGCGCCGTTCCCCATCAAATAGTACTAAATCTCCTCGCTCAACCAAAATAATCGGCTCTAGTTGTCCATCTTTAGATAGTGAGCGGGACATTGAGGAGATACTTTCAGGCAAAAATGTCTGTCTGGGTTGCTCAGGGTTAGGTTGAATTTGTTCCAAAGAAATAGAAACAACCCCCGCTCTGGATTGCAATTGCTCCCGCAAGGCTTTCAGCTGAGCTTCTAATTCGGTTGAACCAGAGTTCCTCAGTTCTTCAATCTCGGCTTTGAGTCGCTGGATTTCTTCTTCAGCAGCCGATAGCTGCTGAGACTGCTTGGCGGCTGAAAAATAGTTGTTAAGGTTAGGAGCTTTCCGAGCACTCATACTGATTTTTTATATCATCTCTGGCAAATCACCCATAATAAAAATTTCTCCGCGTCCGGTGCGTCTCCGTGTCTGGAGCGTCAATCCTAATTATGGTTATTCAAGCGGACATGATATTACTCCTCTTCTTCGGCTTCCCCATCAACTCGGCTAGGTGTGAAGTGATCTCTCTGAAGTCACTCAACGCCGGATGAGAAGGGCGGTGAAGACGTAAGGGCAACCCTTGTCCACTGGCATTGACAAATTCTGCACTATTGCGAATTGCTGGGAATGCCCGGATATTCATCTGTTCTAGCTGAGCGGGTAATGACTCTAGAAGCTGTCGATGTACTGCTCGCTTCCTGTCGTATTGGCTTGGCACAAATCCCAACACTTCTGGCTGAGGTTTTAAGCGCAGGTGTCGGCAATGATAGTAATACCATTCGAGTAAATGAGCGGCTCCCTGAATTGACTTCGGCTCTAGTTGCACAGGTACTACTAAATGAGTGCTGGCTGCTAGTGCCATCAAAGGTAAAGGACCAAGGGTAGCTGGGCAGTCAAAGATAATCAGGTCATGATTGAGTGGATAGTCACTTAAGCAGTCATCTAGCAGGTAAGCTCCTCGTTTGTGTAACACTAGCTCATCTGCTGTTTGGGTTAACACCATGCCACCTTGACAGATGACCACCTTCTTCGTGTGTTCGCTCCAGCAAGGGGTCAAGGGCCAGTTGCCGTCAAATTTATCTTGCAATACAGCAGCTAGTGTTTGCTCTGGTTCTGGCGGCGTCAAGCCACAAAAGAGGGTCAGCGACCCTTGGGGGTCAAGATCCATGAGTACCACCTTGAAGCCGCTTAATCCTAGTTCGTAGGCCAGATGCACAGAAAGAGTGGTTTTACCACTGCCACCAGCATTGCTGAGCACAGCCAGTCTAATTTGCATTTCTACAAATTGGTTGAGTGTTATGTGAGCATCATATATCGATATATGACGTTAGCCAAGTATTAAAGATGGATATTAATCAGAATTCGACTGTTCAAGTAACCCCATCTTGAAACTTACAGCTTGATTGTTCTGAAACGTCTGATTAAAGCTGGACGATTACTGTAGTCAGACTTAAGTTTTTCCAAGTGTTGGATGAATTCAGGCAATCTTCCCTGATGTTCTGCCAAATCACGCAAATCTTTGAGTAAAGCAGTGGCTTGATCATAGGGTTTGGCTTGCTTGAGTTCAATGAGTTCCACCACTGTGTTCCAGGTTTGGGCTTCTTTGGGTGCCAGTGCCTCTAATTCCCGAATTCGCTTTTTTCTCGCTGCATCCCGTTCTTTTTGTTTACGCCTTACCCTCAGGGTATCAGCGATCGCTTCTAGTTCAGACAGTCGCCGATGTCCTGAAGCTAATTGAGGACTTGAGCGAGTTGTGCCAGCCAACTCCTGCAATCGATTAATCAATTGCAAGTCAACATGAGGTTCGCGCCGTACAAGTTTGAGCAAAAATTCTTGCTGTTCGTCTTCTGACAGAGCAGACAACCAGTTTTCCAGCGGCACCTCTGAGGTAAATTGATGGCGAGGACTTGCCTGAGCTGCTGCTGCAACTAAATCGGAGTCAAGTTCTACTAGCTCAATGAATGCCTTGAGGGGTTGAGAAAGCTGGCTCAAATTAGGGGGAATTGGTGGCTCAACCGGATCTTCCTCTAGAACGTATCCAGCGAGGTAGGGAGCTACTCGTAACCAAACCAAGTACAGCAAACGCAGATCTCCACCCAACAGCTCATCGCGGAGGGGCAGTAAGCGCGGTAGCCATCCTTCACCTTCAACCCAACCCTGTATTCCTTCTTCCTCATTGATTTCAATATCAAGGACGATGTACTTAGAGCTAGTGGTGATGGCGATCGCATCCGGCAAGTTGTAAGGTTGGAACCACTTGAGGTCAATGATCGCTTTAGGGAACCGAAACATTAATCGCCAAGTGCCCCAGTTGGCGATGTAAAACATGATATCAAAGTATTGGGTTAATACTTTCTCTGGCTCGCCGCGAAAGTCGCCATAGTTATAGAGAAAAATTGCCTGAGTTGGCGTGAGTTGAACCCGACTGGATAGTTTTTGGATCTCCGCCTGTTCTTGAGCTGTGAGCAGACGATCAATCACTTGAAATTCGTAATACTGATACTCACTCATCTACAATAAAGAATTTTCTGAACTCTTTTGATTCTGCATCACCATACAACTCCAACTTCCTGGAACTCATCAAGCCGAATTGTCTATCAACCCGTCACTCACTGAAGAACTGGGGAAGCAGATCTCTTCAGCTATCATACTGAGAAGTAAGCACAGATTTCTAAGAAGCAACTGGGAAAATCCTTGTCCACATCAACGAACCAACCTCCTAAAGCTTCTCCCCAGTATGAAACGCTCACCGGAGTTGTGGAGCGTCTGACTTTTTATTCGGAAGAGTCAGGCTATACCGTTGCACGTCTGATGCGCCCCAAAGCCAAAGAGGGGAGCTGATTCCCAAATTGGGCTTTAATCCCGCCACAGATGTTCAAGTGCTTTGCCCTATGACTAGGGGTTTAGTGGGGACTCGGAACCTCAACCAAGTTTTGCAGCAGCGGCTAGAGATGGTAGCTGGCGATCACGCACTTAACTAATATTGTTGGTCAAACCGCACATTCCCGCGTAAGCTATACCGACTGCATCAACGCTATCATCAATGGGAAGTTGTTTCAAATCAAAAAGGGACTGGATAACTTCAGCTACTTCAGTTTTGGTTGCTCTTCCGTTACCAAGGTGTGCCTTCCAGCTGGCTTGGTGGAGGGCTACAGGAAGCAGTCCCGCCTCTCGATAACAAACCAAATTGATAATTCCTACTGCCTGTAAAACTCCTCCTGCTGCCTTTATTTGTCTAGTAAAGAAAGGCATTTCCAAAACTACATTATCTGGTTCAAATTCCTTGAGCAATTCCACTAAATCCTGCTCTATCTCTGCCAGTCTTTGAGGAGTCGGTAGGTTTTTACTTGTTTGAATTGTTCCATAGTCAACCAGATGAGGGTGATTGTCATTGTCTTCAGCGACAACGCCCCAACCGATGCGAGCAAGTCCAGGATCTAAACCGAGCCAGAAGTTGTCTAATTCCATAGCTTGCGATAATTAAGAGATGACTGTTTTATAGCACTACAAGTTTAGGTTAGGACATTCCTACATCCACCAAACCGACTCACAGTTTACTTTTACCTGTTGCTGTAGAGGAATAATAAAGTTTGACAATTTTGGTAGCCGCTGTGCGCTTCCTACACACCTCCAGGGATTGTTTGACTTTTTTATTTATTGTTCAACTTTTTTATGGGTCTACAGTTGCCTAGCGCGTAGCGCTATACATGATAGAATGCGCTTGCGATAAGTTTTATTTCCGCAAGCAGATATTCCATGAGTTCCCCCACATTAGCCTCAAACCCTAACCCCTTAGCAGCGATCGCCAATCGTGACTTACTGGCGCAGCTGCTCTCGGACAAGCGTTCACCCCATACTCGCCATGCCTATGCCAAGGATTTAAAGGATTTCTTTCGTACCATTGCCGATTCAGAAGCAACCCCGGAGATGGTGACATATTTCCTGCAATTGGAGCGAACTGATGCAGTGACGCTGGTGCTGCGCTACAAAGCGATGTTGATTGAGCGGGGGTTGAAGGAGGCGACTATTAACCGCCGCCTATCTGCAATTAAATCTTTGGTGAAGTTGGCTAGGAGTGCAGGCAAGTGCGACTACACCCTCGAAGAGGTCAAAGGGGAGAAGGTGCAAGTTTATCGGGATACCGCAGGTATTAGTCGGGAGTTGTACCGCAAAGTGCTAGCTTTGCCTGATAGGGTCGAGTTGAAGGGAAAGCGGGACTATGCTCTGCTGCGACTGCTGTGGGATAATGCCCTGCGGCGGGGGGAAATTGCTAAGGCGAATATTGGCGACTTTGATGCGGAGGCCAAGACCCTCAAAATTAGGGGGAAGGGAAAGGGGACGGTATCTGAAGTGATTGACCTGTCGTTAACTACTACAGAAGCAATTCGAGATTGGCTGTTAGCGCGGCGGGAGTTAAATACTTCGGCACCCCTGTTTATTTCTGTTGACCCGGTGAAAAAGGGTAATCGGATTACGGGGGCAGGAATTTATTGGATTGTCCAGCAATATTGTAGGGCGGCAGGAGTTAGCAAGCAGATGTCTCCCCACCGCATTCGCCACTCTAGTATCACTGCGGCATTGGATGCTACTAATGGGAATGTGCGTAAGGTGCAGAAGCTATCTCGCCATGCTCAGATTGATACGCTGATGGTGTATGATGATAACCGCTCCAAGGATCAATTGGAGATTTCAACTCTGCTGGCGGATATGGTTTAGGTTGGGTGTAGGCGAAAACCTAGGGTTCGTGCGACCAGGTGCAGGATGGTACGATGTGACAAAAGTCAACCCCTTTTTGGGGCTTAATTGATAAGTAATACAAATGATAACTTTGCCTAGTTGATACTCTTTTAGGCAGTGTTTTGTCAATCAAGTACGTAGCTACAATACTTTGACAGCAATACTTTAATACATCCCAGCTTCCATTTTCGGCAAAGCTCTTTCTCTTTCATCCACTCAGTTGAAACATAAAATTAATTTATATTTTGGTGTTCACTTCATGATGAGAAATTCAATGTCTGTATGCTTTACCCAGCAAGGGTTTCAGAGGTAGGCTGCACTTGGTTGCACGAACCTTCGATCCAGGTGTTCCCCCACTCCCTCCACGAAGCGGTATAACCAAGCAAGCCTAAACTTCTAGTTACCTCCTTGGGGAGGGCAAAAATTATGAGCCTCAAATTTTTCAAGAAAATCAGCTAACTCTCCTGAAGGATTCTCTACTGAGTAAGCTTCTTGTAAAGCATCAGACCAGAGTTGTCGTTCAGCAAAGTAATTAACTCGTGCTAAGATAATATCTGATTCGCTGGCTCCTTCTGTTTCTAATTGGCTCTCCAATTCAGCCAACTCAGTGGAGATGCGATCGCGCTCTTCTTTATTCATGATACGGAAGACGATCTTGGTGGGGAGTGTCTCTAAAGGCACGGTTTCCCGCCAGAAGTAGACTTGTTCTGGTTCGAGTTCTTCTCCCTGATAGGTAATTTTGTTGGTAGTGGGTTCGAGGGTTTGACTCCAGATTAATTCATTGCTGCGGAGATGGCGTACTTCTATTCCCTCCATTTCCCCTTA
>JAAHGL010000289.1 GCA_010692635.1 Symploca sp. SIO2C1
TGTAATTATAGTTGTTAAGAAGAAAAGCTCTAAGGACTGGTAACATTCCTTCTCATTCTAACGAAGGAATGAGAAACAGATAAGTCAACTTTAGCAAGATTAAGATGGAGAAGTAAGCTAATGGCAACGATGCAAAGAGCAAACACGATCATACTTGAGCTCGGTACTAGTAGTAGCGATGATATCAAGGATCTGCGATATGGCGAAGGAAGGCTGTTCCGGAAAGTAGGCATGATTATTGAGCAGCTCCAGGAATCTGGTGAAGTCGGCGATAATGTGCAGCCAATAATTGTAATTACTAAGAAAAAAAGCTCTAAGGATTGGTAGCATGGTCTAGAGCAGAGGATGATTAGGTGGAGCTTTAAAAGTTAAATCATAGAATCCAATAACTGATCAAACTCGTTAATTAACTTATCCCCCGGCTAACGCACGGGGGATATTAAGTTTTGCTGCACATTGATAATAGCAGTGAAGTTAAGTTATATTAATCGCTATAACTTGAAGGAGTGATAACCAGCTCATTCATTCCCTACTGAGTAAAGCACACCCTACACCGGGTGAGGGAAAAAAAGGGTGAGGAGATGGGGAGATAGGGAGATGAGGAAACAAAGGAGAACTAAAAATTTGAAAGGATACTTCGCTAGAAATTCCTTCCCTAATTTTGCTCACCCTCCTACACCCTTTGTTCAATTTGCTCAATTTTATCAAAACTCGCGTTACAACCCTGACATCTGCAATTTTTTTGTGTAGATTTGATTATATACCTGTAAACGAACAAGACGCAGACGGATTTAGGGTGCTGTGTCTAAGGGAAAATTTAGCATCATACCTGCATCATACCAATTGAGACTGTTGTACTCAAAGCTAATTAATTAGGGTCACAGGTAAAAAATATTTTAGTGTATCTGCGGTGTTTCTCCAAACAACGTTGTATCTTCATCTTTGCTTCAGTAATTAGGATGAAATGAACTGAATCATTGAATACAGAACTATATGTTTAGAATTTTTAGTTCTAATTACAACTACAACTAAATCCAATTTTTGTGTGAGGATTAATTGTGAACAAATATCGACTGTCTTCTGGCAGTGGAGTAGGTTTGCTATGCCTACTTGCTGGTTATTTATCTTTAGGAGTAGTACCTGCGACAGCTGAAGTTACTGAGCAATCTGCGTTAAATTTTCCTGAGACTGCACAAGATCCTATTAACCAGTTGACCCTGGAAACTTCGGCTGCAACAACTGACAATAGTCAAGTTAAAATAAGGCATAAGACAATCCCCCCTTATGTTCCCCCAAGGGAGGAAGGCAGATGGCAGAAGATTCTCTCAAATACTCCTACACAGGAGCTTGCGTTAACAGATGAAGAAAAAAACGTTAACCCTGACCCTTTAACCCTTTCCCCAAAACCAATTCCTATTGCTCTACAGCCAGAATCAATTACTTCTGTTAGTGAGTCTTCTGCTAATACCTCTGTGTCCGAGCTCCTGACTCAAATCAATAGTCAATCAGACCCAATGGGACAGGTAACCAGTGTATCAGACCTTTCAGATGTACAGCCATCAGACTGGGCATTTGAAGCACTGCGCTCTTTAGTCGAACGTTATGGTGTAATTCAGGGTTATCCTGATGGTACCTTCCGAGGTAATCGTTCTCTCTCCCGTTATGAATTTGCCGCTGGTTTGAATGCAGCTCTTGACAGGATTAGCGAACTCATCGCAACTGGTAATTTTATTACTAGAGAAGATCTTGTTACTTTAGAGAGATTACAGGCAGAATTTGCTGAAGAATTGGTCATTCTCCAAGGTCGAGTAGATAACCTCGAAGCTCGTACTGTTACCTTGGAAGATCAACAGTTTTCCACTACTACTAAACTCAGTGGAGAGGTAATTTTCAGTCTTGCCGGTGCGACGGGAGGAGCTCCCAATGCTTCCGATGCCACTGAGGTTGTATTTAATGACCGGGTAAGGTTAAATCTCAATACCAGTTTTACTGGTAAAGACTTGCTGATTACTGGTTTGCAAGCTCATAACTTTGGAGGTGGTTTTGGTAACCCGACAGGCAGCATTCCCGGTGCTCTAGGTTACGCAGATCCTCTCTTTGGTACTGCTAGTAATGTTAGTCTAGGTTTTGCACCTCAATTCGGTTTTACTAATCCTCAGAATCTGACTAATACTACCTCCAATGATGTTAATCTTTACAAACTGCTCTACATCTTCCCGGTAGCTGATAAATTGACTCTGTTTGCAGGTACTAATGCAGAGGTATCAGACGCTTTTCCCGCTATTACCCCCTTTGCCGGAGAAGGACAAGAAGCAGTTTCTCGATTTGCTGGACTTAACCCAGTCACCCGTGTCTCTGGAGGTACTTCCCAAATTGGCTTGGCATCTGCAGTAGGGGCAATCTGGAGTATTTCTGATCAAATAGACTTGCGAGCTTTGTATGGTAGTGTTAATGCTTCTATTGCCAATGACCAAGGTTTAGCAGGTGGTACACCTCTAGGAGCAGGTTTCTTTGATGGTAGCAACATCATCGCTGCTCAACTCACCGTCAAACCTACTGATACTATTGATATTGGTCTAAATTATGCCCACAGCCGTCATGATATTAACATCCTGGCTACGGGTTTAAGTAGTTCTGATGTTGGCTCTGTTCTGTTTACTCCTAATGCAGCTCAGTTAGCAGCAGTTGGGGGTAATAGTCTACTAGCAGTTGCTAATGAGCCAATTAAGATCAACTCTTTTGGTGGAACTCTCACCTGGCGAATTACACCCCAAATTGCTTTCACTTCTTTTGGTTCTTTAATGTTCGCGGATTTAGAAAATGTTGATGCTTCTACTGACTTTAGTAGTTGGATGGTAGGTTTGCATTTTAAAGATATTCTCAAGGCAGGTAGCACCGCAGGACTGTTGTTTGGCCAACCCTTAACTCGTAGTTCCGTTAGCGGAAGTGCTCTTGAGCCGGAAGATGCAACTCCTTACCATTTGGAGGGTTACTTCAAATTTAAAGTCTCTGACAATATTAGCATTACTCCTGGTCTATACTTTATCTTCAATCCTGAAGGTTTTAGTCAGAATGATACAGCAACTGTAGGTGTAATACGTACGACTTTTACTTTTTAGAGTTTGCTGAAAAAGTCGATTGATTCGGGTTTTGGAGTAATGAGTAATGAGTAATGAGTAATGAGTAATGAGTGAATTACCCCTCGATTAGCTCCCAGATTTTTTCAATTGTGCAAGCTTTTTGAGCCAAAAGGTATAATTTCCTTGCACTTATTTCGCTTGCAAAATGCTTGAAAGCTTTGTTTGGAATAGCTTCCAGACTTATGCAGCAAGCCCTTTTTAGAGTTTGAAGAGGGAGAGAGATTGATTTAGATTTAGGGCGGAAGTCATTCGCCCAATAATCAATCAAGAACTAGTCTTTACAAAACATACTAACTGTGCTTCTAGTTGTTCCTTGGGGTTGAGAATCGAAATTTGCTTTTCCTCAAACAACTGCTCAATCAATTGTTCAGCTTGGGATGACTGCACCTGAGTAAACTGACTACAAAGATTTTGAACAAGTACCTGACGTCCCATTAATCGATTAGTTTGAACTAAATTTAATAAATAGTCTTTAACCGAGAGCAACTCATCCTGAGAATCTTCACTAGCCTGATCCTGTTCTTGGTTGCTCAAATCCTTAGTATCTTCCCTTGCTTGTTGCCCTACAAAAATACCTAAATCCTGTAATAACTGGCAATTTTCTAAAATCTGGGATTCCCGAATTAAGGCTTGTAAACCCTTCAAACCTACAGTTTCACTACCAACTAACAAGTCCCCCTCCCGAGCATCTTTCACTAAATTGTGATAAGTTCCTAGATAGTGAACAGAATCTAGACTTGGTATGAGGTGACAATGGGCTGAACCGGTGAAAATTTTCTCATAGAGTTTATGCCCTTTATTAGAGGCTTTACCCACTCCTTCAGAGCGAATTAGCTGCAAGATTGTATCAGTCTGGTTCTGAACTTTTTTCTGACAGGCATTCATGACATTGAAAAAGCTGTTCATGTTCAAGTCTTCTGTCCAGATAACTCCTAGCTTTCCAGTTTGACTCGGCAGCTGATAGCCTAGAGAATAGCTGCTATACTTGGTTTTAGTTAAAAAAGGAGTTTCAATTCCCTCTACTTGCAAAGCAACCAGTGCATCTTGCAGCATTCTAATTAGTTCTGGTGAAGACAACTGGCGAATGTTAGTAATTCTTGCTTGAACCTTCCTTAATTCTTCAACCCAGTTTAATTTAAAAGTTGCCAGCAATTCTGACCGTTCATTTTTATGTTGTTCAGGTCGGTAAGTAGGTTGAAATATGCCCTTACTTTCTTTAGCTAACCATTGTTTGTACTGTTGAAAGATATCTCGTCCAATCAAAAGGGCATTTCTCGGATTGGTTTTACCACTGGGTAATTCAGCTTCTAGATATTGACGTTTGAGGGGGTAAATGACAGAAGTTGGTTGGTACTGAGCCCGATTGTGGAGAGGGAAAAGGCGAGTTGCCCAAATTGATTGCGCTTGTTTGATCGTAATCGGTCGTAGAGAAAGATGTTGATCAATGCGGTCTTTATGAGACTGTTCCAGGCGATGCTCGTTCTGCTTCCAGGTATTAATAATAATACTGATAATAATCAAAAAATTGTGGTTCTCGTCATGAATTCTGGTGTTGGCATTAAATAATGCCTGTAAATTGAGAGAACCATCAGGCAAACAAGCAATGCTTTCCAATTGGTCAAAACAAAGTACAATCGGTTGAGTTGCGATCGAAATTCTGCCAAAATTCGCTAAAATTTCATAAGCAGCCTCTTCACTTTCAATGGAATGTCTTAGTCCTAATTGTTCTAGAGATTCCTCACTTAAATCATCCCCTTTTAACCACTCACAAGCTAAAGGGTATAATTTGGGATCTGTCAGGTCATGAAGTAAGCTGAAAAAAGTATCAGCATTATAGATTGGCGCTCTTTGATAAGTTTCTTTGAGATTCCTAATAAATCTTTGCCTGTCACTCTTTAACCAGTCCCAAACACTATTTTGCCGCAACCCCTTGCCAAAACTGCGCTGTTTAAAAACAGATAAGCTCTTGAGCCACAACAACAACTGAGAATCTTGTTGCTGATGCGGTACTTCTAGGAGGCTATTAACGGTGTAGCGCAAAATATGCCGCCAGATTTCGTCACTCTGGGGAAAGGGAGGAATATAGGCAAAAAAGGCTTTTGAGTTGAGATTACGCTTGAGCCTACCCAACAGAAAAGTCTTACCGGAACCAGGGTCTCCCTCTAGTCTCACAGTTCGGGTACGATGATCTAGAGCAACTTGCTCAAGGATAGCTTCAATAGATGCGATCGCATCTTTGTGAATCGAGGTAACCGTAGGTTCAGTAGCTTGCTGCTGATCCCAAAAATTGACAGACCGATAGTTATCAAAGGGATTTGTACTTCTTAAAATAAGCTCATCGATAGATGTCATGTTGCGGATACCTCGGTGCGACTAAGTTGAGAAGGTGAAGAATCAAGGCACTACTCTTGAGAAACTAGGGAATTGGGAATTGGGAATTGGGAATCGGGAATTGGGAAAGATATTGTTTCTCTTATTCAATTGTTGGTGCGAAGCGCTCCTCAGGAGCTCTTCAGAAATAAGGCTCCGAGCTTCATTCCACCGTAACCTGGATAAAAAACAGCTTACTACCAACTCGCTGCTTGATGCCTGCATTAATTTGCTCTGGGGTATAGTTTTGAGTATGTACTAAAGCACTCAGCTCAATTTGCTCCTGCTTTTGGAGGCGGTAGAGAGCTTTATCTAATTCTTCCCTCGACAGCCTGGTGTGTAACTGTTGCCGTAGATGAAAAATTGGCAAATAATTATTCGTGCCTAGCTTCTTATCTAAATCCTGAATCAACTGCAAAATCTCTGCATCTGTCGGCTTACTCCCAGATAAGGGTAACTTCTTAATAGTTGGCTCCTCCTGAGACTCAGTTGTTGGAGACTGTATCTGCTCCCGATTAACCCCCTGAAATTTACGCAACAGTCGTAGATAATCCGTCAGCATCCTCAGGTGGATGTGCTCAGAGGTGCTATTACCTTCGTAGTTGTTCAACAAATATTGCTGTCCTTGCTCTGTTAGCCAAACTTCGGTAATTCTACCCTCAACTACTTTAATCAAGCCTCTCTGACTCAAACTTTCAATAACGGCTTGTTGTTTGTCATGAGGAATACTAGTTCTTTGGGGAGAAATTGTACCCTTAGCACAAGCCTGGAGTACCTGAAGTTCCTCTTCCTTCACTAGTAAGCCACCAGGATCTAGCTTGAGGAGAGATTTACCAGGAGGAGCAATCTTGAACTTAGTAACCGCTACCGCACTAGCCACAAAACCATGATTGCATAGCCGACGACAGAGGCTATTCCGTTCCCCAGCTTTCATCTTGGGAGTAGGCTGAATTTTAGTTAAAGGTGCCCTGTAATCTGGAAAGCCTAACAACTTCAACAGGAATTTTAGTTCTTTAGGTGCCATGCGATCGCTTTTGCCTAAGGAGAAAACTGACAACTGCCGATGCTGCCATTATGGTACAACAGAAGGAATGCGATCGCGTTTTGATAGCGTTTTGATAAGTAATGCCTACTATTCAACTGAGTTCCAGACTACAAAAACGACTCACAATCACCTCAGAACAACTAATCAAGTTTTGTCAGCGGTGGCAGATAGCTGAACTTGCCCTATTTGGTTCTATTCTGCGTGACGACTTTAAAGCTGAGAGTGATATTGATATTCTTGTCTCTTACCAACCCACTGCCAAACGAGGACTCTTGGAAAAAATAAGCATGAAAGAAGAGCTCTCTTGTTTACTACATCGTAAAGTCGATCTGGTCAGCAAAAAGGCAATTGAACGAAGTCAGAACTGGATTCGGCGTAGGAATATTCTAGATTCTGCCGAGGTTATTTATGTCGCGTGATCAAGAAGCTTTAGTCGATAGCCACTTGCTCTACCAGAGTTGCCCCAAGCAAAGTAGAGGCGGCTACTCCCTTAGCGTTACTTCGGGGATGCCCTCCCCTAGACTTTGCCTTAAGCAAAATATTGATTGCTGCGTTATTTTCCCTGTGTAGAACACAACCACATTGACAAGCATGAGTCCTAGTGCTGAGAGACTTCTTAACTATTCGTTTGCACTGGCTACATTCAATGCTGGTATACTGCGGTGGGACTGCAACAGCTTCTTTCCCAAACTTGTCAGCAAAATACTCTATCCACTGTCTGAACTGATACCAACTAGCATCAGCAATTGACTTAGCCAAACAGTGGTTCTTGAGCATATTGCTAACCCTTAAGTCTTCATAGGCTACTAAGTCGTTAGACTTGCATAAGTTACGCGCTAGTCCTTTAGCGTGTTCATTCCTTTGCCTACTTACCCTTAAGTGTTTCCTGGAATATCTAGCTGTTGCCAAGCGGCGTCTTGTTGAACCTTTCTTCTTCTCGTAGATACGACGTTGAGCTTGCTTAATCTCAGATTCAGCTTTTCTTAAAAACCTGGGATTGGTTTCTTGGTAGCCATGGGAATCAGTGTAGAACGATTCAAGACCAACATCTAACCCAACCTCTTCCCCAGTCTGAGACTGAACATCAACACATTCAATGTCTTGACAAAACTGACAATAATATCCATCAGCTCTACGAATTAATCGAACTCGCTTGATAGCTTGGACAGGATAGGTGTGAATATCCCACTTACCTAATAGCTTAAGCTCCCCAATACCTTTGTTATCCGTAATAGTGAGTCGTCGCTTACTCTTGTGAAGCTTCCATCC
>JAAHGL010000029.1 GCA_010692635.1 Symploca sp. SIO2C1
CTTTCAGCATTCTACATTCATTACTCCTTCCTGGCTAAATTTTAGGACTTAAGAGCGAAAAGTTAGATAAAATGCAATTGCTAGTGGTTATGCAGAGGAAATAGAGGAACCAGAAGCTCAAGAGGAGGTAGTAAATGCCGACTAATACGGGGGTAATCGTCAAGCAGACGACATCTACAACAATTCCCCTGAAGGCGCAATTGGAGATTGCTGTAGTGGGAACCTGTACCACGGGGACTCTTGCTGCAAGTACTCCTACTCGGATTAGAACGGCTGATGAGGCAACAGCTATATTAGGATCGGGGGGAGCTACTGATACTTTACCCCAAGCAGTTGCTCTATTACAGCGTTATGGCTGTGGTAACCTGGTTGTCATCAAAGGGGCAACAGCAGATGAAGCAGGGGTATTGGCAGCTATCCCCTTACTGGCTAACTCCATTACTCAGCTGGGGGTGGCTCCTCAAGTAGTAGTATGTCCATCATTCAATAGTGTCGATATCGTTGCTGCATTGAAGACACTGGTAGATAATATTCGTGCGATCGCATTGGTTAACTTTACCGCTGCTACCTCCGTTACTGATGCTCTTACTGCTAGAGATACCGTCGATGGGGTGGGAATCAAGGATAATCGTATCGTTGCCTGTTTCCCCCATCTGAAAAATACTGATGATCCTACTAAATTGGAGGAAGTCAGTTTACATCTGGCAGGGATATTAGCTAATCTTGGCAACTATGGACAATCTCCCCTTAACCAGTCATTAAGAGGGGTCAATGGGACGGATGTTGCCATGTCCCTCAGTTATTCTTCCGAAACATCCGATAATGAGAAACTCAACGATGTGGGAGTACTAACAGTTAACCGTGATTTTGACGGAGAGTATGTTATCTGGGGAGGCAGGAATAGTAGCTACTCAGAAGGATTGACAGATGTCCTCACTTTCATCAATGCTGTTAGAGCCAGGGATGAGATTACCCGATTAGTTGAGATGCGATCGCACAAATTCCTTTCCCAAGAGTCCAACTTGGCTACTGCTAGCTTACTCAGGGAGTCGTTTATCAATTGTCTGGCAGAAGAAGCTAGCAAGGGTGCAATCAAGAGTGGTTATCAAGTGGTGTTTAACGAGTCTCTGAGTAATTTTGATGCTGGAATACTTGACTATGCAATTGAATTTGCCCCGTGGTTGCCTATTGAACTGATTAGAGCCACTGTTAAAATTTCAATTAAAGTAGGAGGGTAAATGCCATCAATCTTTGAGTACCGTCCTGACGAGAGTACTGAGATCAAGTTTCTGGACTACCAGGGTAATCCAGCTGATGCCAAGGGGATGGTTGCTGAACTGACTCTGCCTGAAATAATGAGATTGGTTGAATCCGATTCTAGGATTGGGGAGGCGGGGAATCAACAAAGACTACTGGGATTTGAAGCAATGGAGGCTTCAATGACTTTAAAGGGTATTAGTGAAGAGATAGATCTGATGCTCAAACAAACTATGATTACTGGAGGGGGTAGTAATTCTATTACTGTTCAAATTACAGGAAAAGCCCTCGATCGCTACAGTAATACCACAGCAACTATCAAGTATACTCTCAAAGGGCAGATTAAAAAATATGCCTTCCATTCTTCCTTGACTCCCAATGAGAAAGCTGAAATGGAGTTACAGATGACGGTGTGGGGTTTTGGTCATGAATTAGGAGCTAATACCTTCTACTTTGAACCACAGGCTAAGAAGTGGGAAGTGAATGGAGTTAATGCTTGGAGTTGATAAGTAAGAAGTAATAAGTAAGAAGTAATAAGTGATGAGTGATGAGTAAGAAAGGGAATGGCAGAAATACTGCTATAGAAATTCAGGATAAGGTAGGGGCGAATGGCAATTCGCCCGTACAGAGAGAGCAAACTGTTGTTCAGATAGGTGGCAAGGTTTTTGTTCAAAAGTCGTTAGCTGCTAATGTTTATTTTGAGTATCAGAGAAGGATTACTGCCCAAAGTCCCTCAATAGCAATTGAGTGGTTGATGTATGAAGCCTATGGACTGTCTGATGAGCAGTTTGGGGAATTGAAGTTCAGGGAGAAGGGTAGGTTACAGTCTGCGATCGCTAGTTTTGATGCAGAGGTTACTTGCCATGACGATTTACCTTTTTCGGAGACTTCTGATTTCTCTGTAATGGGACACAGGTATACAGAAAAGCCCAATTCTGGGGATTATTATACCAAGTTTGTGCAGCAGGCTGGACAAGGAGCGATCGCTTACAAGGAAGCAATACAGAATCTGTTTCTAATTGACGGCAAGGCGATAGAGGAGAAGGATTTTACTGAACCAGAAGGGATAGGCTATGGAGGAGCAGTAGCGCTAATGAACTGGATAAATTTTATGTTTTCCCCAGTCCCCTAGATTTACTGTTTCTGCTGAAATATTTGGGCTGGAACTTGAATGATTTACGAGGATTAGGGAAGATGAAAGATACTCAGTTTTGGGTAGAGCAAGGGATAGCCTTATTGAAGGAAGAAGGAAGAAGGAATAGTTAAGAATTTAGAATGTAGAATTTAGAATGAGTTCTACACTCATTACCCATTACTTTCAATCCCTAACACCTAACACCTAATCAGATGGCAATTACCGAGACTATTAGATTTAACGCCAATGTTCAGGGTGCTCTATCTGGATTCCAACAGATAGAGAGTAAAGCTAATGCTCTTTCTAGTAAACTGAGTAGTATCGGTGGAACTGCTGTAGGTGCAGGAGCGGCGATCCGAAGGGTAGCGAAGCTAATCGCGGTTCCGATTACTGCTGGGTTAGGGGTAGCGGTTAAGGAAGCTTTGGCTTTTGAGGAGGCGACGGCGGATTTAAATAAGGTAATAAATGCATCTGATAAGGTGGTTAAGTCGTTTTCCGGTAATATCCTCAAGCTGTCTCGCGATATCCCCATCGCTGCTACAGGTTTACAACAAATAGCAGCAGCGGGTGCTCAGATGGGTATTCCTCAAAAACAGTTGCTACGCTTCACGGAAATTACTGCTAAGGCTGGTGTCGCTTTTGATATTACGGCGGCTCAGGCTGGGGAATCAATTGGTAAGATTTCCAATATTATGGGAGTGGGCATCGATGAGATTGAGAACCTGCTGGGATCTGTTAATCATCTCTCCAATAATATGGCAGCTAAGGCTCCAGAGATTGTCAACACTCTTCAAAGAATTGGTGGCACTGCCAAGACTTTTGGATTGGTGGGAGAGGAAGCAGCGGCTTTATCGTCAGCTTTTATTGCACTAGGTAAACCTCCAGAAGTGGCAGCGACAGGGATTAATGCTCTACTAACTAAGATGCAGACAGCTACGGGACAAAGTAAAGGATTTAGGGAGGCATTGGGAGCCATTGGGTTGAGTGCTGAGGAGTTGGAAAGGAGTGTGAGGGAGAAGGGTTCCCAGTCAATTGTTGATTTTCTCAAGAGGATTCAACAACTGGATGAGGCTCAAAGACCTAAAATACTGTTGGAATTATTTGGCTCCGAGTACCAGGATGATATTTCCCTGGTTACTACTAACCTCAATGTACTTGAACAGGCACTCGGATTAGCTAGCGATCGCGCTAAAACTGCCACCAGTTTACAGGATGAGTTTGCGGCTAGGAGTGCGACTACTGCTAATCAACTACAGTTACTGGGAAATAACTTTAGGGAAATTGGCATTACCATAGGGTCAGCTATCCTACCTGCACTGAATAACACGCTCTTAGCAATCCAACCGGTGGTTGTTGGTTTTGCTGACTTTGCCCAAGCCCATCCCAGGATTGTAACCGTTGGGGTAGCCTTTGCTGGAGTTGCCGCTGCTGCTGGGGGATTTTTAGTAGTGGCGGGAACCGTAGCAACCGCTGTAGGAGGTTTGATTACTACCTTTACTACTTTGGTTCCTGTGGTAGCTGGTGCTGGTGTGGCTATAGGTGCGATCGCTGCTCCGGTGGCTTTAGGTGTGGCAGCATTAGCAAGTATTGGGGTAGTAGTCTACCAAGTTATTACTAATTGGGAGGCACTCAAGGATACTACTGCTTCTGTCTTTGGTGCAGTTAAGGCTACCATTGTCAGCTGGGTGACCGAGGTTAAGTTCAGGTTTGTCCAAGTTAAACAGTATGTTACTGAAACCTTTGGGGGAATAGTAAATGCTGTGAGAATCAGGGTTGGTGAAGTCGTCTCCCAAGCACAATCGATGGCAAATCAGGTGATTACTGCGATAAGGGCACTACCCAGTCAAGCACTGGCAGCGGGACGTTCATTAGTCGGTAACTTTGCTCAAGGTATTATTGCTGCTGCTTCAGCTCCGATTGAGGCAGTCCAGGATATGGTAACTCGTATCCGTGGACTATTACCATCTTCTCCTGCTAAATGGGGGGCATTGAGTGATATTGATACCGTAGGACAGGGCATGATGGGAACAATAAGCAAGGGTATTAAACAATCAGCACATCTTCCTGTTCGAGCAACTCATTCAGTTGCAGGGGATATCCGGAGAGAATTTACTTCTGCTTCTTCTGGGAGTAATAATGGTGATATTGTCAATATTGAATATAAGCCCAATATAACCATTAACAGTAGCGCTGATCCTCAAGCAATAATTAATGCTTTGGAGTCCAGGGATGAGCAGTTTTTGGATTTAATTGAACGGGTGACGGGACGGCGCGGTAGGTTGGAATTTAGAATTTAGAATTAGGGCAAACGCATTTTGTCAATACTTGTAACATTATCGGACGGAACTAATACCTTTGGATTCAGAGAATCTCAGGTTATCAGCATTGAAACTGGACAACAACGTCAGGTAGCTCAGTTACAACCGATTCGGGGTAAGGCACGTACTCAACTGTTAGGATTTGGACTAAAGACAGCAGAAATTAGAGCCAGATTTCATCGGGATGATTTCTCTGAACCTGCCACTTCACCTGATAGCCAGTTATCTGGTTTGCAATTCCTCTATGATATGGAAGCTGGGGTGTTTGAGCTGAGTATTGGTAGTAAATCATTGGGTAGTTATGTGTTTGAAAATCTGGAAATTGCCTATACTAAAGTCAACGGCTCAACAACGATTGCTGCTGATGTCAATGTAAAGCTCGTTGAGTACCACGTATCAAGTTAAGAATGCAGAATGTTGGCGTAGCCTCTCGTAGAGAAGAAAAACAATTCTAAATTCTATAAATGCCTATCAGACCCTATCTATCAATTATCTACAACACCCAGAACCTTGACATTTCAGGTTTTATTAGAAGCTTTGTCCTTGATATAAGCATTACCCAACGATTAACAGATTCAGCTACATCTCTGGCGGTAAGAATCAGAGATGATGAAATGAAGTTTCAACAAGACCCTATGTTCAATGGGATTGGGGATAGTCTTGATGTAGAATTATTCTATGAGAATCACACCCCTGACAGAAGGCTATCTCCTGGACGCTTCTACTTGGATAGAGTGGAGCTATCCTCACCACCAGATGTTATTAATCTGCAAGCCATCAACAGACCTTTGAACCTGGCTTTGAGGACTAAAAAGACTCGGACATTTAGCAATCTGAGTTTAGGAGAGATAGTGAGTGCGATCGCATCTGAGCATGGTCTTGGAGTTTCTGGCATCCGAGAAAATATCAATGTTACCGGCTGGGAACAAAAAGATAAGTCAGATTTAGAGTTCCTGATGGACTTAGCCAGAGATTTTGACCATGTGTTCCGGTTCGATGACCAAGGTAGAATTTACTTCCAGTCGTGGGAATTACTGGATAATGCAGGTACAGTTTGGGTGTTTAACAAGGACAATATTTTAGATAAACCAAAGCTGAGGTTTACCCAAAGTGATAGTGGGACTTATAGGTATTTTCAGACAGAATATGGAGGCAGTGGAAGTACTGCTTCTTTAGCAGATACTTTTGTGTTTTCCACGGATACTTTTAAAGGTTCTGTTAAATACGAAACCTTTGAACAAGCAAGACTAGGAACAAGAGCATTGTGGCGGCGCTCCAATGCCAATTCGATGCTTGTGGAGTTTACGATAGAAGGCAATGGTCTGGTCAAGCTTGGGTCAAATTTTCAGATTACCGGCTACGGAACTTTTGATGGAAATTACCAGATTCAAGAACTACGTAACTCGCTCAATGATAATGGTTGGATAACCGAAATTAAGGGTAGAAAACTGTATGAAGAGTCGCCAATGAATAATTAGCTCAAAACTTGTTGCGGCAAAAATTACTCAAGAATTGCAACTATTTATCCCTCGTATTCTTCAAGTAAAAGTAAAATTTTTCTAAAGATCTTCTCTGTGAATTTTTGTTGCAAATCCTGAAAATTTCGTAAAAAAACCTTGTTATCTCTTTTGAATGTGTCACTATAGTTAACTGTGAATTGCGATTGCAGGCGAACGTGCAGTGGTGATTTACTGGATAATCTCAATGGAGAAAGAAATCAACAACAGAGTCAACAGTTTGTTGCTGGGTTTCTTCTCTATAGCAGAGATTGCCGCACATTTTAAAGCAGTTTTAGAGCATCTAGCCTAGATGGTAGTGATGCGATAATAGGCGAGATTAGATATTAAAGAACGTTTCAATTTCGTTCAGTCATTTGCCTAGCGTTTTGCTTGGGTGAGTATTTAACTCGTTTGTTGATTGCACAGCTTAAGAGAGTTCATTTGTTATTTGGGATCAGGGTAAATTAGTCATGAGTACAATCAACACTGAGTATCAAGTTTATTTAGAGTATTTAGTCATTGGGAAAGGGAAGCTATTCGTTGTTCAATCTCAATGATACCAATGCTCACCAATACGACAGTTAGCGATCGCTTGTGGGTTTAGCTAGTTAATTTACCTGTAGGGGATAACTTCTCCTGCAAAACCTACACTCTGAATATCGCGCTGTATTCGTCATCTATTTTTCAAGTAGATAGGACAATAGTTAATCCTATGCCGAACTTTAGTGTAGTTCGTAGGTTTGGCATGGTTTGGTGAGGAAATTTTTTGAGAGTTTATTGGTTAGTGAGCATCAGGGTAATTCGCTATGAGTACAATCAACACTGATTATAAAGTTTGATGAAAGCTAGTGAAGTTCTGAGGAGATATAAGGATGGTAGAAGAGACTTTAGCGGTGAGTGTCTCAGGGGTCAGTGTTTTAAGGGAGAGAACCTTGTTGATGCAGATTTTAGTGAAGCGGATATCCGGGGAGCTAATTTTACTAATGCCAAGTTGAGGGGTGCAAAGTTTTGTGGTATAGAGGCTGGATTGCAAAAGCGTTGGGCTGTATTCTTAGTAGCAGTCTCGTGGTTGCTGTCAGCACTGTCGGGGGTTTTTTCATTGTGGATTAGTGTTGCGGTAGTATTGGCATTCGACACTGATAATATCGCAAACTTAATCGCTGGCTTAGTCTCTATAATTGTTCTTGCAGCTTTCTTTACCATCACTATCCGCAAGGGTCTGGCCGCAGGTTTTGAAGCTGTCGCTGTTGCTGTCGGTGTCGCTGGAGCTGTCGGTATCATTCAAGCTGGAGCTGTTGCCATCGCTGTCACTGGAGCTGGAGCTGTTGCCATCGCTGGAGCTGTTACTGGAGCTGTTGTTGGAGCTATTGCTGTTACTGGAGCTGTTGCTGGAGCTGTCACTGGAGCTGTTGCTGTTGCTGTTACTGGAGCTGTTGCTGTTACTGGAGCTGTTGTTGGAGCTATTGCTGGAGCTGGAGCTGTTGCTGTCACTGTTGCTGGAGCTGTCACTGGAGCTGTTGCCCTGCTCGGTGTGTACCTTGGCTGGCGTTCTCTGAAAGAGGATGAGAAAGATACTTGGATTCGTATCTTTGCGATCGCTTTTGCAGCGACAGTGGGTACTAGTTTTAGAGATGCTGACTTAACTGATGCTGATTTTACAGCAGCTAGGCTCAAGAGTGCAGATTTCAGAAGGGCTATCCTCTCCCGTACCTGCTGGCGCAATACCAATAAACTTGACTGGGCTAGACCTGGAAAGAGTTACCTTCAGGATAACAAAGTGCGGGAATTGGTTATTACAGGTGATGGACAGAACCAGAAATATGACCTCTTAGACTTGAGGGGTATTAATTTGCAGGGAGCTAATCTGGTTGATGCTGACTTTACAGGCTCAGTACTGATGGATGGGACGTTGCAGGGAGCTAACTTAACGGATGCTGTTTTGATTGGAGCTGACCTCAACAGAACCAACCTACAGGATGCCAATTTGTCTAGAGTAAAGCTTAAGCAAGCACAGCTAGATGCCACTGACTTAACTGGAGCTACTCTTACTGGAGCCTTTATTGAAGATTGGGGTATTACGACTACTACCAAGCTGAACGGGGTGAAGTGTGATTATGTTTTTATGCGCTTACCCACTCAGGAAGATCCTGGCCCTCGTCGCAAGCCAGATAACCGGAATAAGAACTTTGCTGAGGGTGAATTTGTTGATTTTATTGCCCCAATGGTACTGACTCTTGACTTGTACCATAACCAAGTTGATGACCCTCGCTTGATTGCTTACGCTTGGCAAAAGCTAGTAGAAGAAAACCCAGAGGCTCAGTTAGAAATTGTCTCAATGGAGAAGCGAGGAATGAACCTTGACAAATTATTGATGAGAGCTAGGACAACTCCTAATGCTGATCACTCCCGACTGAATGCTGAGTATTTTAATACTTATGAATTCCTAAAAACTTTGCCAACAGAGGCAGTAATGCCACTTTTAGTGGAAAAAGATAATAGTATTCGTCAGCTTTCTGAATTGGTAGGTGCTGCCATCAGCCGTCCTGGACTTTATGCACAGAACTTTCATAATCAAGGAGATACTATGCCTGATCAAAGTAGCGAGATCAAAATTAGTGGTGTAACTGGTAGCAAAATTAGTGGTGTAGCTGGTGGTGAAAGCACCGCTGTAGCTGGTGGTGAAAGCACCGCTGTAGCTGGTGGTGAAAGCACCGCTGTAGCTGGTGAGAATCTGACTGGTGTAGCTGGTGGTGATATTAGTGGGACGGTTACTAATACGATTAACCAGTTGAGTGAGTCAAAATCACCAGAAGCTCCAACCTTAGCTGACTTACTCAAAAAGCTACAAAGGGCGATCGCAAGTCAAGATTCTGGCTTGAGCGAGAAAGATCAAAAGAAGGCACTGAAGCACTTGGATATTATCGGTAAGTTAGGAATAGATCCGAATAACTCTAACTTACAAGAAATGGCTGAAAATGCTTTGGATGCTTTACCTACAATTCTCAAGCGGGGAGCTGGGTTAATAGAGTTTATCCAAAATCATTTTGATATTGAACTTGATGAGATTCTCGACAATATCCAAAGCTTTTTAAACTTTTGAGGTGGCCTGACAAGAAATGAAAGATGTTTGATAATGCTTACCCTTTAGCAAGAATTTCTTTTCGGAAAATTACTACAACCTATTTAGAGCATGTAAGTGGCCATTGAGAAGGTAAAGCTATTCGTTGTTTAATCTCAATGATACTAATGCCCAGCCTATGGTTCGTGATTGCTAGCTAGTACGCCTGCAATGTATTTAGCAGCCAAACTCAACAAAGACTAGATTCATTCAACAAGGACAAATATCATGGTTACTCCCAAGTTCAATTTTGAGCAATCTCTTAATCAACTTATTGAAGATGGTGGTAAGACTCGTGTAATTTTTATAAATGGTGGCCCTTTTGGGGGATTTTCTGGAATTGAAGGGGCTTGGAATCTTTTGGATCAGTCACTAAAATTAAATTTTTCATCTTGGAAGCCAGACTCACCAATCAACAAAGGTTCAGTTTGGTTTAATCCTGTAGTAAATCTTAATGAAACTCATTTTTGGTTTGATTTTCATGTAAAAGTAATTTCAGCAATTTTTAACGCAGCTGTAAATGCTGTGATTCAGGAAGTAGAAGATTATATCACTTCATTTGGTACTGATCCCATTGAGCCATTGGCAAGTATTTGGCAAACATTGACTAACATTGATGATCCTTTGAGTTTACCTCAATTAGCACTTTCTAGTCCACCTTTAATGGACTATGTTATTTCTCATATAACAATTCCTAGCATACTTGATGCACTAGGTAGCGATGCAAAAGAATTGGCAATTCAGTATTTTACAGAAGACACATCTGCTAGTTTTAAAGTTAACCAAAAGTGGATAGAAGGGGATGAGCCAATAAAAGAATGGAGTAGCTCATCATCAAACAATTCAGTTATTTTTATTCCAAACTCTCAAGGAAATTTTTTTGTTGAAGATGGCTTAAAGGATTTGGAGGATAACGGTAATAATGTTAATTTTTCTCGTATTAAAGTTATTGCAACAGCTTCGGAAACCAAGTATGCTGCTTTGCAAGGTGATTATCCTACGAAGGAAATCAAGGCACCAAATGATCCATTTCTAACATTGCAAGCCGATTTATCGCTTTTTTCAAAGATAAATCAATTGTTTCAATTTGGCTCTCAAGTTTGGCAAATGGGTATTGAAAATGCTTCCAAAGAACACAATTTTCCAGACAATTATGTTAACCACCCAGAACTGATTAGCGGATTTAAAGATATAGTTTACGAACTCCACCCGAAAGGCTTCTACTTTCCTAAAGGCACTACTTCCTCTACAGGCACTAATGACGATGATTGGATTAAGGGTAGTGGGACACTAGACGGAGGTGGCAGAAATGACGTTTTGCGCGGCAACGATAGTGATGATACTTTAATCGGTGGTGAAGGTTATGACTTGTTAGATGGAGGAGAAGGAAAAGATACTGCTGATTACTCTAGCAGTTCCAACAGCATTGAAGTTTCGGCAGAAAAAATTGGCGACTCTGATGTTTACAAAGTCAAAGATGGTTTTGGCACAGTAGACACTCTGGGCAACATCGAAGTTATCAGCGGTTCGGAACAAGATGACACGATGACTGGAGGTGAGTACAGCGATATCTTCCACGGTCAAGGAGGTAATGATCTATTCTTGGGACAAGGCGGAGATGATGAATTCCTTGGTGGTGCAGGCAATGACCAAGGATATGGTGGAGACGGTAATGATACTCTTTCCGGTGGTAGTGGAGAAGATACTCTTCTTGGTGGAGAAGGTGATGATGAGTTAAACGGTGGAGACGGTAATGATGACTTAAAAGGAGAGAGTGGTAATGATACTCTATCTGGTGGTAGTGGAGAAGATACTCTTCTTGGTGGAGAAGGTGATGATGAGTTAAACGGTGGAGACGGTAATGATGACTTAAAAGGAGAGAGTGGTAATGATACTCTATCCGGTGGCAGTGGAGAAGATACCCTCCTTGGTGGAGACGGTGATGATGAGTTAAACGGTGGAGACGGCAATGATGAATTAAGAGGAGAGATTGGTAATGATACTCTTTCCGGTGGCAGTGGAGAAGATACTCTTCTTGGTGGAGACGGTGATGATGAGTTAAACGGTGGAGACGGCAACGATGAATTAAGAGGAGAGAGTGGTAATGATATTCTCTCCGGTGGCAGTGGAGAAGATACCCTCCTTGGTGCAGATGGTTATGACTTTCTTAACGGAGAAGCAGGTAACGATCACCTTGAAGGAAATTTAGGTAACGATACCATACTAGGAGGTACAGGAAGCGATACCCTTTTTGGTCAAGAAGATAATGATGAACTGTATGGTGATGCTGATGCAGATATTCTGTACGGTGGTATTGGCAATGATTACCTTGATGGCGGTACAGAAAATGACTACCTCGAAGGCAACTCTGGCGACGATATTCTACTAGGAGGTGCAGACAATGATACCCTCTACGGTGGCACAGGCGATGATCAGTTGTTTGGAGAATCGGGAGATGACTTTTTAGTAGGAGAACAAGGCTACGACTTAATCGACGGTGGTTCTGAGATTGATACCGTCAGTTATCACAACTCTCCTGGTAGCATTATTACCAGCCAACAGTTTATCTTTGACAATCTCCCCATCGGTGACCTTGCCAATAGTACTGTTCCCGGTTCCTTCCAAAATGTTATTCTCGCGGACAACTTCCCCATCGATATTTCCCTTCCTAATGGCGTTGTAGTTAATATTGATGAAACTCAAGGCTATATCAACGATGCCATCGGCAACATTATCAACGGCACTTCCCTAATTAACCCCTTCAATTACTATACTGACCTAGAACCTGATTTTGCGATCGCGGCGGGTTCTGCAATCGATGGCTTCGGTACAATTGATACTCTCCGCAACCTAGAAAATATTATTGGTTCAGCTTTCAATGATGTTCTGATTGGCAATAGTGGCGACAATTCCATTTCTGGTTTAGATGGTGATGATCTCCTGATTGGCAATGCTGGAAATGATTTCCTCGATGGCGGTAATGGTATCAATACCGTTAGCTACCGCCGCGATCAGGGAGATGTTACTGTTAACTTGCTAACAGGTTTAGCTAATGATGGCTGGGGTGGCAATGATACACTGCTGAATTTCACCCATGTTGTTGGTGCAGATCTTGGCAACGACCACATAATAGGCAATGCTAGCAATAATATCCTTACCGGAGGCGGTGGCGATGATATTCTGGAAGGCGATTTAGGAAATGACAGCCTCTATGGAGAAATAGGAGATGATTATATTGTCGGTGGTTTCGGTCAGGATGAACTCTACGGTAACGAAGGACAAGATATCATTTGGGGAGACCTAGAAGGTGACCCTGATACCGGAGATAATGACTACATCCGAGGTGGAGATGGTGATGATGAGATCCATGCAGGGGGTGGTGATGACTTAGTTGCTGGTGACAGTGGTGCTGGTAACGATAGTATTTGGGGTGATGCGGGCAATGATACCCTCGAAGGGGGTGCAGGTGATGATACTATCCGAGGAGGAACCGGCAATGATAGCTTGTACGGTCAAGGAGAAAATGACCACCTGTTTGGAGACGAAGGGGAAGATTATATAGAAGGTAATACCGGCGATGACATCCTAGAGGGTGGTGATGATAATGACTTTCTTGATGGTGGAACCGGCAATGACGTCCTAAGTGGTGATGCCGGGGATGATGAACTCTATGGCCGCCTGGGGGATGATACTTTAAATGGAGGCACTGGTCAAGATAACCTGTTTGGAGAAGCAGGTAATGACCTCCTCAATGGTGATGCCGGTGAAGACAACCTCTATGGTGCAGAGGGTGATGATATTCTCAACGGCGGTGACAACAATGACTTCCTTGATGGTGGCACTGGCAATGATCAAATAAGTGGCGATGCTGGAGATGATGAACTCTATGGTCGCCTGGGGAATGATACTTTAAATGGAGGCACTGGTGAAGATAACCTGTTTGGAGAAGCAGGCAATGACCTCCTCAATGGTGATGCCGGTGAAGATAACCTTTATGGTGCAGAGGGTGATGATATTCTCAACGGCGGTGACAACAATGACTTCCTCGATGGTGGTACTGGCAATGACCACATGAGTGGTGATGCTGGGGATGATGAACTCTATGGTCGCCTGGGGAATGATACTTTAAATGGAGGCACTGGTGAAGATAACCTGTTTGGAGAAGCAGGCAATGACCTCCTCAATGGTGATGCTGGTGAAGACAACCTCTATGGTGCAGAGGGTGATGATATCCTCAACGGCGGTGATGATAATGACTTCCTCGATGGTGGAACTGAAAACGACCAAATAAGTGGTGATGCCGGAGATGATTTACTCTATGGTCGCTTGGGGGATGATACTTTAAATGGAGGTACTGGTCAAGATAACCTTTTTGGAGAAGAAGGTAATGACAGCCTCAGTGGTGGTGACGGTGAAGATAACCTCTATGGTGCAGAAGGTGATGACTTCCTGGATGGCGGCACAGGGAATGACTCGTTAGATGCAGCCGAAGGAGATGACTCTCTCTACGGTGGAGACGGTAACGACACCCTCGACAGTGGCATTGGCAACGACATTCTCTCCGGTGGAGACGGCAATGATATTTTAGAAGCTGACACTGGAGACGACTACCTCGACGGCGGTGCAGGGGATGATATCCTCAATGCAGGAGAAGGAGACGATGTTGCCGCAGGAGGAGATGGCAATGACCAAATTGAAGGAGGCGACGGCAGCGACTACCTGGATGGCGGTGCAGGCAATGACCAAATTGCCGCTGGTACAGGGGATGATGTTCTCACTGGCGGCGATGGTAAAGATACTCTCACCGGTGATCAAGGAAATGATGAACTCACTGGCGGTGATGGCGACGACTCCTTAGATGGTGGTGACGGTGACGATATTCTGGATGCCGGTGCAGGGAATGATATAGTAATCGGCGGTGCAGGAGATGATGAACTCTATGGCGGGGATGGCAATGATTCCCTCGATGGAGGAGATGGCAACGACTTGATTGACGGTGGTGACGGCATTGACGAAGTTAGCTTTGAAACCTCCACCGTGGGAGTACGGATCAATCTCGATGACCATAACAGTTATCAGCATCATGACCAAAAACATGGCAAAGATAAGTACTCCCTGGATATTACCAATCCAGAACCGGAATTTGCCCTTAATCCCAGTGAAGTTTACGATGAACTCGGTTCTAGCGATATCCTCAGGAATATCGAACATATCATTGCCTCCAATCATAATGATGTGGTGATGGGGAATGCCAAGAATAACTGGATTCGTACCCTAGGTGGTGATGACTTTATCGCTGGTCACGCTGGTAAAGATACTATAGAGGGAGGAGCCGGAATTGATACCGTTAGCTATCAGTGGGATAATAATGGGGTTAATGTTGACCTCTCTCGCGATCGCGCTACGGATGGCTACGGTGATCGAGACACCCTAATTGAGATCGAGAATATCATTGGTTCGGAAAAGGATGACCAAATCAAAGGGGATGAGCAAGACAATGTTCTGATTGGTGTCGGTGGCGATGATAGCATCAAAGGAGGAGCCGGAGACGATGAAATTTCTGGTGGTAAGGGAGACGATACCCTACAAGGTAATCAAGGTAATGATACCCTGTTCGGACATAAAGGGAGCGATCGCTTATTAGGACAGGAAGGAGATGACCATCTTTGCGGTGGGGAAGGTAACGACTCTCTGCATGGTGGCATTGGTCATGATACTCTGCAAGGAGGTGATGGGGATGACTCCCTACGAGGTAATGAAGGGGATGATTCCCTAGAAGGCAACGATGGTAATGATAGCCTCTATGGTCATCAGGGAGCAGATACCCTCTACGGAGGTTACGGTAATGACCGTATCGAAGGTAACGAAGACGAGGATTTACTCCACGGTGGAGCTGGTCACGATACCCTGTTGGGGGGTACGGAAGATGATACCCTAGAAGGCGGACGAGGCAATGACATCCTTAAGGGTGGAGATGGGGATGATCTTATCTACGGTGAAGCAGGGGATGATACCCTGGATGGTAGCTACGGTGATGACTTTCTAAGTGGCGGTGCTGGTAATGACCATATTGAAGGAGATAATGGCCGGGATACCCTAATCGGTGCCGCCGGTGATGATATCCTCAAAGGAGGTACTAACGATGATACCTTAGATGGGGGTGCTGGTCGAGACCAACTAATCGGTGGCACCGGTGAAGATACCCTGGATGGTGGTGCTGCGGATGATACCCTAGATGGTGGTTCCGGTAATGATAACCTCGAAGGTGGCTCCGGTAATGATACTCTCCTAGGACAATCTGGTCATGACTCCCTTAACGGTGGCTCCGGTAATGACAGCCTCGAAGGGGGTTCCGAGGATGACACTCTGATGGGTGGCACT
This sequence comes from Symploca sp. SIO2C1, assembly GCA_010692635.1. GTDB lineage: Bacteria > Cyanobacteriota > Cyanobacteriia > Cyanobacteriales > Coleofasciculaceae > Caldora. Next base: position 15,709 of record JAAHGL010000029.1, read on the forward strand.
GGTAATGACACCCTCTACGGCAATCAAGACAAGGATATCCTCGAAGGTGGTATGGGTCATGACTTCCTCGATGGTGGCTCCGGAGATGATACCCTGACAGGAGATGCGGGCAACGATGAGTTGTACGGCGAAAAAGGGGAAGATATGCTCGATGGCGGTTCCGGGGAAGACATCCTCAAAGGAGGAGACAATGGGGATATTCTACTCGGTCAATCGGGAGCAGATCATCTAGAAGGTGACGGAGGCAATGATGAACTCTTTGGAGGTACCGGCAATGACTTCCTCTCTGGAGGAGATGGGAACGATTGGATTGATGGTGGTACAGGTCAAGATACCATTGAAGGAGGACAAGGTGCAGACATCTTTGTTACTACCTTTGGTCAAGGTCTAGATCTTATCAGTGATTTCCAAGTTGGTGTAGACTTATTCGGTTTGTCTAATGGACTAACATTCGACCAACTCTCTATCAATCAAGGCACAGGTTCTTCAGAAAGCGACACCTTTATCAATGTTGTTGCCACGGGAGAAACCCTAGCTTCTTTGACTAATATCCAGGCTGATACCTTAACCGACGATAGCTTTACTATAGTTTAAATTCCTAAGAAACACATTTGGAAACTCTTGCCCAGCAAGGATTTGAGATTTTTACGAAAAATGTGTTTCTTTTGTCTAAACCATATCCGCCAGCAGAGTCGAAATCTCCAATTGGTCTTTGGAGCGGTTGTCATCATACACCATCAGCGTATCAATTTGAGCATGGCGAGATAGCTTCTGCACCTTGCGCACATTCCCATTGGTAGCATCCAATGCCGCAGTAATACTGCTGTGGCGAATGCGGTGGGGAGACATCTGCTTGCTGACTCCTGCCGCCCTACAATATTGCTGGACAATCCAATAAATTCCTGCCCCTGTAATCCGATTACCCTTTTTTACCGGGTCAACAGAAATAAATAATGGTGCCGAAGTATTTAACTCCCGCCGCGCTAACAGCCAATTAGAAATTGCTTCTGTAGTAGTTAACGACAGATCAATCACTTCAAATACCGTCCCCTTTCCCTTCCCCCTAATTTTGAGGGTCTTGGTCTCCGCATCAAAATCGCTAATATTCGCATTAGCAATTTCCCCCCGCCGCAGGGCATTATCCCACAGCAGTCGCAGCAGAGCATAGTCCCGCTTTCCCTTCAACTCGACCCTATCAGGCAAAGCTAGCACTTTGCGGTACAACTCCCGACTAATACCTGCGGTATCCCGATAAACTTGCACTTTCTCCCCTTTAACTTCTTCGAGGGTGTAGTCGCACTTGCCTGCACTCCTAGCCAACTTCACCAAAGATTTAATCGCAGATAGGCGGCGGTTAATAGTTGCCTCCTTCAAACCCCGTTCGATCAGCATTGCTTTGTAGCGCAGCACCAGCGTTACTGCATCAGTTCGCTCCAATTGCAGGAAATAGGTCACCATCTCCGGGGTTGCTTCTGAATCGGCAATGGTGCGAAAGAAATCCTTTAAATCCTTAGCATAGGCGTGGCGAGTATGGGGTGAACGCTTGTCTGAGAGCAGCTGCGCCAGTAAGTCCCGATTGGCGATCGCTGCTAAGGGGTTAGGGTTTGAGGCTAATGTAGGGGGATTCATGGAATCGGTGCTTGCGATAAGAATAATTTCCGCAAGCGCATTCTATCATTAGGACGGTCGCTTCTAGCGATAGTTGTAAACCTATAAAAAACGGACATTCATCCTAGCTTAATAACAACAACCTGGGTATAGACCTCACCCAAACCCGAACCAACCTCAGCACCCAAACTCCGATCAATGATCGTGTCATAGATGCGATGCTCAATCTGGAAAGTTTTCCCAGCTGTAATCCCAAAAGTTGCAAACACCCAGCTATCGGTAGTAATACTCTGACCCGATACAGCAGCAGCGGTTAGTGTCTGGGTTGAGCTTCCTTTGTAGTTAATGCCATCAGTGTTATTAACCAGCCGCGCCTGATGCTTATCCACCATCGTTCCCGGTACACGAGCAATAACCAGGTAATTTCCCGCTGGCAAGCTGAAAGTGGAATCAGCGTTTAAAGTACAAAAACTTGTTCCAGTCTCCTGTTGATCATTTAAATCACGTTTGATCCAATCTGTCGTGTTCCCCTCTCCAGCAAAGGAACTCTTAAAGTCCTGTAGAATAGCTACTGATATCGTGGGAACAGATTTTAAAGCGATTGCACCAGCACTATCCGTCCCTATAAATTTATCAGCAATCAGGTTTAAAAGAGCGATCGCATCAAGGGTATCAGAGTGCTCCTGGACTTCCTCTCCAATAGTCAATCCCTTAATCGCAGCCGCAAGAGCATCAACTTGAGCCTTCAGAAATGCCGTCCGGTTTGCCAGGGTAAGCAGCTGCTCATTTGGTGGTTTTGTGGGATCTCCCCCAGTAGCAAACTCCCCCGAATCAATTTGGCGTACAGCGGCGGGGTAATTTGCTGAAGATTCAGGGAGATCAACCATAGAGGAATGATGCGCTATAGGTACTGATGTTATCGTACTTCAATTGAGCTGGGGATAACCGTTCTACCTCAACAGAAACCTCAAACCCTCCTGTTCCTTGGGGATGGATAACACAATTCAACAGATTAATGCGACTATCCGACTCAAAAGCTGCAATTAATCTTTCCTTGAGTAACTTCTCCAATGCAACTTCAGTCCCACTCATGCCAATAATTCCTTGAATTGACCATTGAATCAACCTTTCAATTGCTGAGTCTACGTTCAAGTTAGATACATCAGGGGGATTGATAACTGGCTGTGTAGTAGCTGGTTCCCAAATTACTACTATGTCACCTTCTAAAAACTGAACCTCTTTTACATCCGCTCTAGGTTCATGTAATCTTATAGTTCGTTCAATATCTGATTTTAGTTGTACTTGCTGCACAATTTCTGGCAATCCTAGATATTTACTTAGCTTCACTTTATCTGGATCAGCTATGATGGCTTCTATATTAGCTTGAATCTGAGATGTATTCATAATAATGAGTAATGAGTATGGATTATCCTCTATCCGGCTTTATTCTTCTAACTACTGCCTCCTGCAATTGATAACAAATGGGAAAACAATTGACCGGCAAACAGCGGTGGAACCGATAAACCAATTATGCTCCCTGCGATCGCTTCCCTGTCTGGTAAATCATACCAATCTGGGAATCCTCCTATCCTGGCAACTGCTCTCATGGGTAATTTGTAAGCCTTTTTGCTAAGGTTATCCCAATAAGTAATCCCTCCCCTACTAGAACCCTTACTATCCCTAAACATTGCTTTAGTTATAGCCCAACAAGGTTCCGATTCTCGTCGAAGAGAAGCCTTATCTTTTCCTCTTTTACACACCCCTACCCTCTGTACAATTGCAGTATTAAAATGTCCTGCTAAATTTGCCAAAAGAATAGCTTTCTCTTGCTGTTGTAAGAGAAGTTCTGGTTGGGTAAGAATTAATCCCTCCAAACAATTGCCCCACCCTTTGATACTTGTTGTAGATGGAATTATCGAGCTTAATTTACCCAACCCAGCAACCAAAATTAACCTAGAACGATTTTGTGGAACACCAAAATTAACCATGTCAATTTCTTGACTATCAAAATAATAACTACAACGATTCAGTGCTGTAACTATTATTTGGTAACTCTCAGATTGTCTATATCCTACAGCATTTTCCAAAGTAAACCACTGTGGTCTTAAGACTTCAATAGCTTTAGCTGTAGCGATCGCAGCATTAATATCTTCTTCGCTCTCTCTCTTCCCATTGAGTAAGGATAGCTTACTAAAACTACTACAAACTGGTGAGGCATGTAAAATAAATGGTTGGCGAGGGATAGCCACAAAGGACAAAGGACAAATAACTAATGACTTATCCAGTAACCGGGTCACCATTTTCCTGAAGGACAGGGAGCAAGGCATTAATGAGTGCATCTTTTTTCAGTCCTTTGGTGTTGATTCCATGTTCAGAAGCAATCCTCAAGAGTTCCTGCCATTTGAGCGAATACAAAAGTTCCTCAGCTTCACTGGTAACTTGATCTACTTCTTGAGATTCAACCTCCACAATCAGATCAAACTGAGTCGCATCATGATGACCATTGCCGTTACCATTGCTTTGCTCCCCATCAAAGTAATCCCCTTCTGTCAGAGACTCTTCAGGGTCTACAAAATCATCATCATCACTGGATGGGAGTTGAGCAGTAACATCAGTGAACAAACTATTGATGGTTTGCTGGTAGTTATCCCTTTCCTCAGGACATACATCATTAATTTCTGCGATCGCTTCTTGCACTAAGACAGCGGCAGATTCCATCTTTGACTCTACTGAACCAACACGCTGTAACTGAGCTTGAATCAAGCGTTGTTGTTCTTGTAGCTGCTCAATCTGAACCTGCAATTGATTGAACTGCTGTTGTAAGGATTCGGTTAATTGTGCGAGTAACATGAAAATTTTCCTTAAATCTGGAGTGTTCCTGATCGGGTTGGCTGTAGTGAACACCAACCCTTCCTATTTATTGTACTGTGTTGTACAGTATGTATCCGGAAAATTTTCTTCTTATCGAAAAAATCCCACACCTCAACCAGTAGGGTAAGCGTGGGATTTTTTGAAGAATGTAGAATTACTTACTCATTCTTCATTCAGGTATAGATTATCTTCAAATCTTCAAACGGCTTTATTCTCCTGCCTCCTGCCTCCTGCCTCCTGCCTCCTGCCTTCTGCCTTCTGCCTCCTCAATAATCGAACCTTGTCTCAACCACAAAATTCTCTTCTAATTTGTGACGAATTATCACTGTCAGTTCCTCCTCATCCAAGAGACTATCAAGCAACAACTTTAGTTCAGGGTGATGGCAACCAATTGCCTCGTAGTCTAATACCGATAATAAGCTATCCTCCGGGTCAAGAGTTTCTGAACTTCCGGAATTCTTGGTGATGCGTCTACGTAATTTCCGCAATTTCATTGTTAGTTGTGTTACACGAACTCAGATTGTTCAATTCTAACCCCCAATGAAATGCTTCACCTAGCGACATTGATGCACTAGACGCATCGGATGCACCAGAGGGATTAGGCACAATCATTATCCCTATCTGGTAAAATCAATTCCTCACCTCCTTAGGACTCAATTGTTGTAGTTCATCCAAAGCGATCAGCTTCGCTGGTGCCGAAGGCAATCGCAACTGCTTCCAGATAATTAATACCTTGATTACCTACCAGATGGTCAATCTTGGCATGAAGTGTTTTGATAGCACCAGATTCAGTCAAACCCTTAGCCGATTGCAACCATCCTGCCACCAGAGACGTTAGCAGTTGATAAGCTTTCTCTGGAGGAAGTTCTGACGGTTGCTTTACTCCTTTACTCTGACACCAAGCAACAATCGCATCAGGCTGATGACCGGTTATCTTACGGATGGCTTTGACTAATCGGTTATGTTCTGGGTAGGAGCCTGAAACCAAGCTGACAACGTTAGAGTTAGAAACTGGCTTAGGCTTACTGGCTTGAGATTTTTTGTAGCTATTCTTGGCTGGATTGCCTTCAGCATCTTTAATCCAGCCATTGCGGTAGGCTAAGTTGTAAGCACCGGGGTCTTGATTATCCCTGCGATCGCTAGGATTCCTTCTTCCCATGTACTTGATAAAATCTCGTAGCTGTGCCTTCTCCTGCTCAGTGTGCTTTTCCTGCCCAGTTTGGATGTCCAAATACCTACATATACCAAACTGTTCCATTGCTCGTTTGAAAGCACAAGCGATTGCTCTTTCCTCAGGAGTACCGCGCTGTTTTTTCTCATCTTCCCAATTTTCAAATTCCGTATGGGAATTACCAAAACCAACACGAGTAACCCCAGCAATTGTTAGATGGCACTTAACAATGACTTGTTCCCCTCTCTGAATAGGATCTGTGTAATCAATTTCCCAGTCTGGATAGATTTCATCTAGCCTATCGCGCATTATCTGCCAAGGTACATAATACCAAGTCCCTCCACCAGGGAGCTTCCGTAATTTATGGGCTTCTGGAGGAAACCAAGCTTTGAGTTGTGGATATAAATTTTTTAGGTTATTCATTATAGCTAACAAAATAATGCAATTTTCCTGCGATCGCGTTTAGGTTGGTTGGCAAAGTCTAACCACCAACAACCACCAGGTTTATAAGGATTAGCAGTATTATTCGATTGCTTACTAAATCGCTTGCCAAAATTCTCTTGCCACCATTCAGAACTACCAGGTGTATAGTTGGCAACAGTTTTAACTGGTCTTTCTGCCTGTTTTGTGACTTCCTCAGGCATTGTGTCAGGGTAGAAGTGATCTAAATCTCTTGCGATTGCTTCTATCTCTTCAACCAAGAAGTCTCCCTGTACCTTTACTTCCCACCGCCAATCCAAAACTCGCTGAGCTGGTCTTAATTCAACCCGAAACTTACCAAACTTTTCCTGCATTACCTGGTAAAAACGTCTCGCCTGTTTGTGCCAGTCGAAAGCATAGTATGCTGCCTTGATTTTCGACATCCTACCATTTCTCCCAACCTTCACAAAATGCTGGGTTATATAGGCAGCTCTCCCAATTAGGTATGTGATGCTATGGCTATCGCCTAGCTCCAGAGTCCTACTCTGTGTCATAATTGAATTACCTTTTTTTAAGTCATTTCTTAGCTGCGTTAACAGCTAAGTCTTTTTTTTGCCCTTGTGACCGATAATTGGTCATGGAAGATGATTCCCAAGCTCCTTGGCTCGTTCATCTTATGTTACTACACATTATACTGTATTGCACAGTATGCGCCAGGAAAATTTAAACAATGGTTCTTTACGATAAGACCAAGGAGGCTGATCGCAGGAAAATATAGGGCTCGTGTGACCAAGCGTAATATCGGACTATGTGACAAAAGTCAACCCTTTTTGGGGTTTTACTTGATAAGTAATACAAATGATAACTTTGCCTAGTTTGTCAAAAAAGTAGAGCGATTTGAGGCAAACTCCCCGCCTAAAGGCAGAACTTTCTCTTAAACCCAAAACCAGCCTAAAGGCAAAAATGCTTTAGACTGGTGTCAGGTGAGTTTGCAACTCATTTACAAATTAAAGACGTAGGTTGACTTTAGCAGGTTACACCAACGTCACAACTGACTAGAAAAGTGCGGAAAGTTTGGCCACTGAAAGCACGCATTCTAGTTGATAAGAAGGGAATGGGGATTCCCTATAGCGCTCGAAGCACGTATTCTAGTTGATAGAAAGGGAATGGGGATTCCCATATCTCCTTTATTCTAACCAAAAAAAGCCTAACACACTCTTTAACAAGAAGGAAACCGCTTTTTTTCTCTCATAGAATCTAGGAACCCTGTGACTAGTGTATCTCTGCTTTGTCGTTACTTCGTACAAAGAAAGTAGAGATGAATTATGTTTATCAGGCAGCAAAAAGACGCCAGTGACGGTACATCTGGCAAAGCGGCTCAAAAACGCCGTCGTCGTAGCTTTCAGCAACTATGGAAAGAAACGTTTGCCAAAGCCGAGGAAGCCAAGTCTCACCAGCATTTTGCTCATACGGATGATCAGGCGTTTAATACCCTGCTAAAGTTTCTGGGCGAGAATTATTTCAAAGTGATTGTGCGAGAAAACTTTCAGGGAGCTACCTGGAAAACCCGGTATAAGCACCCTACCCCACCGCGCAATCTGCAAGAACTGTACTACGATAAGAATCTGATTGTGGGGATGCGCTTCAATATCCTGACACAGGTTCTGATTTTAGATATTGATCGGGAGTCACTGTACCATCCGGCTAATGACGAGGCAGAATACCGCCGACTGTTGGGTGTTCTGGAGGATATGGGCTTAGTAGGCGTGGAAGTGGTACAAAGCAGCTTTAGCGAAGGTATTCACCTGTATATTCCACTGCCAAAACCTATACCAAGCTGGTTAGCAGCCCATGCGTTATATGTGGTGCTTTCATTTGCAGGTTTCCGCATAACCAAAGGGCATTTAGAGATATTCCCGAACCGCAAAGGGTTTAGTACAGAAACAATCATAAATTACAACGGGATTCGCTTGCCTTTGCAACCAGGCACAGGCAGTCATGTTTTAGACTCGCTGACTTTGGCTCCGCTTCACAGTAATCTGAACCTATTTGTCAAGCATTTGAAACATCATGCGCGGCGGCAGGATATGGTGGCTTTTCGGCAAGTGATGCGAGGAGCGTATGATGATTTTGGGGTGAGCAGCAGAGGGTTTGTCAAAGGCAGAAATGGCAGTGCAGCAGATTGGCACAATGATTTACTCGTCAGGCTCTCTCAAGGGTGGACAGGAGATGCTCAAACCAATGATCTGGTATTTGATGCAGTAAAAGAAGCCTATGTGTTCCAGCACTTAGATGGAGAAGAACTGGTGCAGAGAACTGCCACATATATGCGATCGCTTCCAGGATATAAGCAGTATTGCGGGCATCAACACAATCTGGAGCAACGGGTGAGAGACTGGCTAAAATCCACCAAGAACCTAGGTTACTATCCCTACACAGGGGAATACCGCATTCGGGAAGGTTCGCATTATGGTAACACAGTGGCTTTAGCTTCAGTAGCAGGGAAAGAGGATGGGAGGAAGCACAATCGAGCTAATGCAGCGAGGGTAAAGGAATCGCGGAGTAGGCTGGCGCAAGTAGAAAAAATGATCCGCAAAGGTATCCGAGAAAAAAGGCTAACAGAGATACCAGAGACAATCAGCGGTTTGATGGACTGGATAAGCGCAATAGGCAAAGAGAAATTGGGCAAAGGATTCAGTAAAGTCTTTTTGCAAAAGTGCAAAAAATCCATTGAGCAGTTACGACGTTTTGCCGTAAAAACGCTGGCAAAAATCGCAGCAGAAAATGCCAGATTAGCGAAAGAAAAAGCGGCTGTAAAAACGCCAAAATCCCCACTAGGTGAGCTAGTACTGGCATTTTTTGACAAAAAAGCCAAACCCAGGAAGGCTCAAATCAGTGTGGAGCGGGGATGTACTGGCATTCAGGACAATAATGAAGGTGTGGGGGCTTCACAAATTTTAGATGGGGAGGTTGCCCGATTATCTCGTCAAGAACTGGTTAAGCTGTACCGAGATAGTCGGACAGTCTTGCGATACACAGGTCGGGTAGCGACTACTTTGGTTGAAGTACTTTTCTCAAAATCGACTTCATCAAAATTTCAGTGCAGATCTATTGAGCCAGGTGATTTGGTTTGGGTGACTGATGAGATTCATTCATTAAGGGATTACGAAGACGGTATTGTTTGTGTGAAAAAAGTTAATGAGCCATTAGGAGAGCGTTGGCTGAGCAGTATTTTTGTTCAATTTGATAAACTTGTTCCTGTATGAGCAAGCTATACAGATTGATAAGCTTTATTTATCCCCAAAAAAATCCGGCGCAGCGCTTAGAAGGTATAACTAACGCTTATCAATCACCAAGTACAGACTGCTACGCCTCTTTTGTCACATTTACCGCTGCTGTTGATTTCGTACAGAAACGGTAGTTCCAGGTGAAGTTCAATCGTCATAAGGTGGAGTGTAATCGCACCCGCTCGACTACTATTACTCCTTTGTCCCATGTCCAGCCTTCCAGGGGTGGTTCTATGGGCTTGTAGGATACCCACCATTGTCCTTCGGGGGAAGAGTAGCAGCCTGAGACCACAGCCACAGCATCCTTGCCCCACGGAGCTGTGACAAGAATTTGAGTGCCTTCTGCTATGGGTTCATCCTGTTGAAGAGGAGGGGTGTCAGGTGGTGTTTCTGGCTTGAAAGCTGGCGGTTCAGTATTGTCTTGTTTAATTTTGGCCGATGGCTTCGGTGAGCTTTGTAATGGGTCACCTTTGCTTAAAGTTGGCGTCTCCTCTGCTGGAGTGGATGTTGGAGTTTGCTCTGGTGGTGGTGCTGCGTCTTCTTTGCCTAGAGTTGGTGTCTCTTCAATAGGGTCAGATGTCTTAGACTCTGGCTTAGATGCTCTTTGTAGTGCAACTACTGTTGTACTCTGTGCTGGTGGTGGTGTTGATTCCTTCTTCTTCTTTTTCTTCTTGGGCATTTTTTTTGTAGACCCTGATGTGCTGCTGGCTGCGTATCCTAAACTATAACCCTCAGCGTCAACTAAGGTGACTTTTATCACCTACTACGTAAGGTTCTCCTCACACAATTAGAAACAATATCTCACATTGAATGAAAGCTCTAAATCAATTAAATACCTCTTTTTTTTTGAGACTATAAATATATGAGCAACACGCCGGAGATAACAAGCGATGAAACTTTCTTATTGTGGTCTACCTACTCAAGCAATACATTTCGACACAGTTGAAGCTGAAGTAACCGGCGGCTCCCTACCAGTGAACGAACTAATTAAAACAGCCCTTCAAAAAACAATTTCCATCTTCTTAGCTTTAGTCTTTACTGCGGCAGCGATAGTAGCTTTGCCAGTTTCCGTAGTAGTGGTGGCAGTAGCCTTTCCAGCTTGGGCACTATTCAAATCAACAAAAGTGTTTGCTGCATACCAAATCGTACAGAAGCAAAGAGAAACTATAGCATAGCCTACAGCTAAATTTTTCAATCTTGCACACCCCTGCCTTCGTCAAAAAGACGAGGTTTTTTTTAATGAAACCAACTACTATAAGTTTTGGGAGAGTGGAATGGGTTTCTTGCGCGATAAGCTAGTCACAAAAATTGGCACTCACACCATTGAAGTTCGTGGAGATAACCATTTACTACGAGGGCTAATCTACAAGTTGTTGATTGATGGTGAAGAAGTCGCCAGTGAGCAGAACTTCTGGAAGTTACCAACAAAACGAAGGCTAGAAGCCCAAATCGACATCAATGGAACACAAAAGAATATTGTTGTCTTGGTTAAGCAGCAGATACTCTCTGCTGACTTCTCCATGATGCTCGATAGTGAGCCAATACAACTCAAACGTGTGGAGTGATTTACGCTCAACCTTCTCATTATCTGGCTATCTATTAGGTAGAGATTTTAGGTTCGCTAACTAGCTCACCTTTTTTCTCACTCAGTTCTAGACGCTTAACTTGTGCTTGGTATTGTCTTCTATCCCAGACAGCTTTTTCTATCTCTTCTTGGGTACAGTCCAAACGTTGGCAAGTATCTGTTAACCAGCGCTGATAAATCTTTTCGATACTAGGATCAAAAACAAAGTGACACAAGATTGCTGTCATTAGTTGGGAGTTACTCCACCCCAGTTGGGTCTTGCGAGTTTGTACCATTTTGTACAACCCTGTGGGTAAGTAACAACCAAATTCCGTAGTAGCATCGCTGCTATTGCTGATTGTTAGGAACTTTTCCTCCACCGCTTCAGTTAAGGCATTGGCAAGCCATCTGTCAGCTCCAGCGATCGCAATATCAGACTTGTTATATCCGAAAGGTACAGACTTTAGGAAAGCTAGATCATAGAGAGCTGGTGGTACAAGTCCACCCCTCAACTCATTTCGCCCCTCAGCGATCAGCAATTCCCCCTTTATTTTGCCATCATCTTTGTGCTCAAGCACCCACTGGCGTAGCTCATCAAGTGTTTCTGGCTTAGCCATTATTGCTCCAACTTTCGCATATATACGAAGTATTGTATAATTAAACCAGTCAATAGCGCAAAACGATCGCGCCCTTGTCACCAGCCGCGATCGCCCGTGTCGAAACACTGACCCCTATTAAGCTAGGAGCTATTTTTATCATGAATCCAATTGAACTTCTAGGCAAGTATCAATGGTCTTTCAAAACCTTGTCTAATGTATTTGGCGTTTCAGAACTAGAAGCAAGGCGCTGGGCTTTCCGAAAGGAGGCTAAAACCAGAAGGAACCCATCAGCTACAGCTCAAATATTAGCGGTGGTAATCAGTAAGCATCCAGAAGTGATTAGCACTATAAAAGCTTTTTGTCAAGAATTTTGAGTCCAAAAGTTACAACCAATGTCTCTAGCCCATCTGTTCCTGACTTCTTACTATTGATTCAGTGAGACAAAGGAAAATGCGATGGGAAGTCAGAAGGAAAGTGTAGTAATTAAATTACCTCAACCACCAAAGCAATACATTGATCTGGGTTTATTGAAGCAAGTTAGTAACAATAACTCCTTAAGAGAGGTTGCAATGGTGGTTGGGGTTACCACTAAAACCCTTTTGAAGTACAGGACTTTGGCCTACAAATATATCCCAGCCTACCAAGACTCTTGTGCTAAAAGGTTTCCTGAATTTTTCCAAAGAAAACAGGTAGAAGCATTAAGGCTCAAAGAAGGACTGGCAACTAAGCCTATTTATCCAGATCCTCCACCATTTACCCAGACAGAGGTGGACATCCTTAAAGAGATTGGACAATTGTACCGCTCAACAATTCAAGGAAGAAGGATAAGCGATCGACAGGTTATTCAGATTTTGGAAGCCAATCAACAACAGGCAGCAGGTTAAGGCAGGAGGCAGGAGGCAGGAGGCAGGAGGGAAGAGGATTTGACAAAAGTTTCGACCCTCATTACTCATTACTCATTACTCATTACTCAAAAAAACATAGGCAAGAAATGACAATGAAGGTATCAGAATTAGCGTCAAAAATGGGTTTAAAAGTCAAGGATGCCATTGAGGTTCTCAAGACATCGGGTGTTTCTGTCAAGAATGGCAGTTCAGAAATTCCTGACTCTCTAGGCAACTCATTGCTGGCTACCCATCAGCAAATTACAGACGCCGTAGGGTTACCGCCACAACTGCCTAGTGCCAAGGAAGTGCAATCAGGCAAGGCAGAGTTACCTGAACCAGAAGAAGTCGGACATCTAGCGATCGCAGATGCTCAAACTATAGCTGAATCTAATGATGCAAGTATGACCGTTATCTATACGATGATGGATCGTATTCAGCAACGTTACGACGAATTATTGGTTAAGCAAGGCATTCAAAAGGCACAGCGGGATGAAGCTTTAGTTAACCAAGGACGTGCCGTTTACCATTTGGCTGTGCAACAAGACCGCTTGACTAAATTAGAGCAAGCCAATCAAGAACTGGATGCTCAATCTGTTAATTCAGTCCTGGGTTCAATGGGTATTGATATTACCAGCCTAACTGAACGTGCTCAATCGGCTATTGACAATTATACTGCCAACGAACAACAACGGATTGATAGTGCCAAGCACTTTATCCAAACCGGTAAACTTCTTACCGATGACGATGGTAACGAGGTAAAGCCAGATTTTTTTACTCTCACCATGCATCAACTCCAGATCCCGGCTTAATTATTGCCTTATTACAAGCGATTGAGACTATGGCGCGTGACCAATTATTGGCCACGTCTACTATCAAGCAACCAAAAAGTGAAACAATGATTCAGCAAATTCTCAACAAGCTGGGATTCCCAGGCAAGAAGCAAGCCAAATTACTGGAACAGCAGTGGTTTTCCCAGAATAACCTACCTGAACATCTTTATTGGGACTCTAAGTGGACAGAGTTAACCAGTCCAATAAATCGATTAGCTCATTTAAAGACTGCGATCGCTATGACGGGTATCGACCGGCAGGTAGCAGTCAATTTAGCAGAAGGCATCCTAACCCTGTTCCCTCGCTTCAATCTCAATGATCCTGCTTTTTCAGGGTTCAAAAAATTATTAGAGCAGAGGATGGAAACCTATGTGTGCTCACTAATCGCTCAATATGAAGGGGTGTAGGGTGTGGGAGCTTTTTTGAGTAATGAGTAATGAGTAATGAGTAATGAGTGAAGAAACTTTTTCCCTAAGTCTATGAGTAACAGGAAGGGAAAGATAAAGGGGAAAACGATTCAATCACTCTCTAGGATTGTGTTCTGGACATTTTGCGGTTTTCCTCATCCTAAAAGCAGGAAGGAGAAGGAAAAAGGGAAATACGAGGGAAAAATACAACAAATACTACATGGAACTGGAACGACAAAGTGGAACTCGTAAAACTCATATATGAAAAGACTTTTGTCCACTGTAACTTATTAAATTCCCGAATCCTTAAGAAATAAGTTCCGTTCCAGTGAACGAAAAAACAGGGTTTTCAGAGAAGTGATGGAACTTAAATTGAGTTCCATACAGGTTAACTATGACTAATTGTCCACCTTTGTAGTATGTTTCTCCTCATCTTACCCTTAGTACTTCTGATTCTCCATAAGAAATCTGATGAGGTTAGGAGTCAGGAGGAGGCAGAAGGCAGAAGGCAGAAGGCAGGAGTTAGAAGAATTAAGAATGAGTAAGTGATTCTGCATTCTAAATTCTAAATTCTAAATTCATTAAATTATCGGACTTCTCGTGAAAAGTCAGATAAGAAATAGCGGGTTTAGCCAGAGATCCAAGGGACGGGATGGCTATCAAATGGGGATCTCAGCAACAAATATAAGGAGAAATTCTATGCCTCGTGACAAGAACGGACGGTTCATTAGTAAACAGCAAGCAGCTCAACAGGAACAAGGTCAACCCGTTAATGATTGTGGAAGCGGTAGTTTAGCAGTGGGTGACCAATCCCAACTAGGAGCTAGTGGAGCGATCGCACTCAAGGATGTTCCTACCACTCTCCCAGATGTGTCCCCTGATGCCTTGATTGAGTCTCAGCAAAATCATACCCCATCAGAGGGAGCTGCTAGGCTGGCGAAACTTGAAACAGCTAAGACCAGCTTGCAGATTTCCTTAGCGGAAAAACAGGTTACCGAGTTAGGTATCTTGAATGCCACCGCTGATGTAAGGATTGCTCGTCGGGTTAACGAATTCCAGATTGAGCAACTCAAACGTGAGGATTCAGAGAATGAATTAACTTACCAGACTGAAGCAGTGCCCCTAAAACAAAAAATTCGTGGGCATCAAATCACTGATCTCAAAGCAAGGGCTAAGAAATGGGAACTCAAGGCTCAAAAAGCTGATGGGTATCTCCAAACAGTTGATGCTGAATACACCGTAGTTGGCAATTGATAGTTATGACCATTAATTGGTCACGATAAGGACAAAAAATGGAGGGTGAAATTCCCTCCCAACAAAGCAAGGAGAGATGGGGAGATGGGGGAAACAAAGAGTGAGCGATTACCGAATAGTATTGCCTCCCAGAGGAGCAGGATTCATGAAATATCAATTATTTTGGGCTGTATTGTATGGCAACGTTCTTTTAGTTATGTATGCGATCGCAGGGACGGCAGTGGCATTGTGGAGTGTTAGTCAAGCCGGATCAGTAACCTTTGTTTGTTTGATTGTCATTGGAATTTTATTGGTTTTGGCGAGTAAAAAATGAAGAAGCAAGTACTAATCACTTCCCTAGGAATTGGGGTTTTATTTACCCCCATACCTTATCAAGCCAAGACTATAGCTGCTTGGTTGGTTGCAGTACCTAATTTATTAATTGCTTCTAGAATTTACTCCAAGGCTAAAGTTGAAGTCAAAACAGCTGAAGGGAGACTAGAAGTACTGGAAAGTCAAATAATTAAACTGGAAGGTCAGTTAACAGAAAAAGCCAATGAAATAAGTGCAATAGAAAAGACGGCAAGGCAAAGAATTAACCAAAAAGAAAGTCAAGTTGCCAGTAAGTTACTCAAGGTTGAGGCTGAACTAAAAGCCGCTCAATCAATCCATGAGCAAGCCTTAGAAGAGAAGGCAGAATTGATAGACAAAGTTCAAACAGAATCTGATGAGATGTTGTCAAAGATTGCTGCCAGAGAGGAGACAACTTTAAAAATATTAGAGGAACAAGAGAGAGAATTAGCCAGTAAAAGGGAGTTAGCTTTACAGGAAATTGAACAATTTAGACAGCAAGTACACCTAGAGGCAGATTTTCTGAAGAAGCAAGCAAAACTAGAAGCAGATGCGATCGCTAGTGAGATCCATGTGGAACAACAAACCTGGAGGACAGAATTAGAGCAACAAATGGAGGTGGCTAAAGCCGAAATTCAAGAAGAATATTATGAGGAGTGCGACGCATCTATCTCCGCAAGAATTCAAAAGATTGAACAAAATGCAGCGGACATGGTTCGACAAAAGCTAAAAGCTGCTTTTGGGGAGATTGAAAAGCTCCAAGAAGAGAAGAAAACTTTAAGCGATCGCTTGAAACTTTTGCATGAAAAGCTGCAAGCTACTAGACAGGTTAAAAAACCGACTGAAATTGACATGTTCAGTACTATTGCTAGAAATCTTATTGAATTTTATGAAAGACAAGGTGTTCAATTAGATTTTGTCTCAGTTCGACCTGTTGCTGATGGTTCAACCATTGTTTGTGTTAACCCCTGGAGGAAAGATGCTGGCATTGAGAAGGAGTTAGAAAAATTCTTCAATGCCTTGATGGTGGAGTTTAAACTGCTACAACCGCCAACTCATAACATTACCCCTGTAGGTTATGACATCCATCTACATCCCCAACCCTACCACTACGGCGGGTTACCTCCGATTAATCCTTACTCTGCTCAAGCTCATAAATTTGGCTCCTCGGTTTATGAAGAAGATGAGCCGGATCTGGAGGAATTGGCAACAGAAGCATTGGGTAATAATGAGGCTCGAAGATTGATGCAGGAACGCCTGGAGGATGATCATGTTAAGTTTATGCTTTCCTTCCATCCTCCTGCTAATAAAGTCAAACCTACGAGTTTAGCCTTGGAAACAGTAGAGGTTCAGTGGGTTGAGTGGTTATACAAGTGGCGTACACAAGCTACTGGTAAGCCGAATATTACTACCCAGAACGATCTGTTGTTGGAAATCTACGGCGTTTCTCCAGGAAGGGGAACAGATGAAGAATCCTTGCTAGGGGAAAGTTTACGCGATCGCTTGCATCGGATTATGGATTTGCTGGAATTACCCAGAAGAAAACGCAAGGTTGATGAGTAGTAAGGTTCCAAGGTAGACGTTTTAAGGAAGGTATTGAAGAGGTAAACAAACGATGGTAATTCGATCTGAACGACAAATTGAAGTCGATGGGTATGTGATAAAAATCATTTTTTTTGACTATCCAGGTGAAACTGGGTTTCATTGGGAAATTTGGAACGACAATTATCAGGTAGAAGCGTCTAACGACATTTCAGGTAGTTATCAGTGTGAACAAGAATGTGAGCAAGGTGCTTTAACTTATCTTCGCAACTATCGAGATTTTATGGGGTTTGAATAAACGGTATGATTTTTGTTTTGTCAATCAGTGAGTTTGTTAATCAAGCTAACCTTCCTACCCATTGGAAGGAAGCTGATCTTCAAGATTATATTGCTCAAACCCTTTACGACAAAGGCTCTAAAAATATCTGGTTGGAGGTTGAATGTGCAGGGGGTAGAGCCGATATCATTACCCCTAAGGAAATATACGAAGTTAAAAGGTTTTTGACTAGATCTAATATTTATCAGGCTAAGGGACAGATAGAATGTTATCGGCAAAATGTCCCTGCTAAATTTGGGAACAAGCACAAATGCTACATTATTGGATTTAAGCCGAATCGGACTACAGAGGAAGCAAGGCAAGCTGAAACTACTGCTTGGTATGTAGAGAAATCATCTGATATTAAGGTGATTTTTATTAATTGCGACCGCAATTTCTTCCCTTTTCAATCTAACTCTCAAGGGTTATTTCCCAGTTTGTTAGATTTCAAGTTGCGAGATCTATCTCGTCTTTTTGATTTCCGACTTCCCAATATTTTACCTGATTTTAAATTTGGCTTGATACTAACTTTAACTCTTTTGGTTATTGCTTCCGGTACAATTAGCTACTTTTCAGCTTCTAGTAAGCTATGCGGGAGGCAGGAGGAGGCAGGAGGCAGGAGGCAGGAGGCAGGAGTTAGGAGGTAGGAGTTAGGAGGTAGGAAGTAAGAAATTTGACAAAAGTTTCGACCCTCATTACTTATTACTCATTACTCATTACTCCCTTCCGGAATAGCCCTATGCTGTGTCGTATATAATGGAGCAGTAGTGGCGAAAATCGGATCATCAATGCCAAGGACTCATATCACTTTCTACCCTGATCAGAGGGTGGAGCAACTTTTGCAGCAGGAAAAAGCAAGAAGACCAGGAGTTAGTCAGTCTCAAATCATTTCTGATCTGATTGAAGAAGCTTTGCTCAAGAGAAAGCCTTCTAGACACAGAATACCCCCTGAAACCTTTACGAGGATAGCTTCTTTTTAGTGAGTGACCGATTATTGGTCACAGTTAAATATGATCAAACCATATCCTTATCAGGCTTCAATAATTGCTGAAGCCTACAAAAAGCTATTGGTTACTAATCGAGTGGCAATTGTTGCTCCTACTGGGAGTGGAAAAACGATAATTGCTGCTTTTATTACTAAAGATGCCGTTAAACGTCATAGACGAGTACTATTCGTAGTACACCGTGATCGCCTGATTCCCCAGACACAGAAAGCTCTTTTGAAGCTTGGGATTAAGTCTGGAGTGATTGCAGGTAGATATTCAGAGGATAGGAGTAGGAAAGTTCAGATCGCCTCGTTTCAAACCATGTCAGGCGATCGCGATATCTCCTGGTTTAAACCAGAATTGACCATTGCTGATGAATGCCATATCACCAATTTTGTTGGGGTGATTAGGGAGAGGTTCCCTAAGTTGACTCAGAGGAGGAACCAAGACAAAGAGGGATTTTTGATTGGATTGACGGCGACTCCTTGGAGATTAAGTAAGTATCAATCCTTGGGGGACTATTACGAGGAAGCTGTTTTTGCTCCTATGCCGAAGCAGTTGATAGAACAGGGGTTTCTGACTCCCATGTCTTATTATCATGTTCCTGATGAAGGGAAAAGTAATGTAGAAGCAACGGTTGCCTATCTGATTGAGCAATGGCGGACATTTGCACAGAATAGGCTCACGATCGCTTTTTGCCCTACCATTGATTTTGCTAATAGGTTAGCCAAGGGATTTGAGGAAATAGGTATATCAGCGAAATCCGTCCACTCTAAAATGCCAATCAAGGAATGCGATCGCATTTACAGGGATTATGAAGCGGGGAAGATCAAAATTCTTAGTTCGGTAGGGAAGCTTACGGAAGGCTTTGATGTTCCCGCTGTCAGTTGTGGCATTCTTGCTAGGGACACGGAATCAAAAAGCCTGTATTTTCAGATGCTAGGACGGATTGCTAGGAAAAGTAAAGGAAAGAATGATGCAGTTTTGTTGGATGCGATTGGTTTGAGCCATCCTAGCCGTTTTGGTCGATTTGAGGATTTGGAAGTATCAGAGGAGTCTTTCTTGCAATCTGACAGGAAACAGAAGGGAGAGGCTCCGATGAAGGTTTGCTATTACTGTTTTGCTGAGATCTTGGCTTGCTACAGGGTATGTCCTTGCTGTAAGCAGAAATTTGAGATTGATAGACCCTTAAAGGAGTTACCGACAGGGAGGATGATCCGGTACTGGGTAAGTAATGAGGAAAAAGTGCAGTATGCCGTGTATCAGAGGTTGCTTAAAGCTGCTTACCACAAAGAACAGCCGCCAGAGTGGGCAGGACAAAAGTTTTTAGAGAAATTCAACTACTTGCCGCCTTTGGATTGGCGACGTAATTCTGTACTTATCGGAGCAACAGCAGAACAGCAGAGAAAATACAAGAATTATTTACAAAAAGTTGCCAAGCTGGGAGACTTGGGACAGGAGTGGGTTTGGGAACAGCTTTGCTTAGAGTTGGGGGTTTAGGGTGTGGGGCTCAGGAGGTGAGAACAAGGATAAAAGCGAGACTGGGTGTGGGGTGTGGGGTGTGGGGTGTGGTGAAAATGACAGTCCCATCGCTGCTGTTAAGAGTCTCATCAACCAACGTTTAGCTGATTCCATCGTTCATTATCTGATTCAACCCTCCCTACCGATTGTCCCGTTGAGCCTCTTTTTCCCTACACCCTACACCCTACACCCTACACCCTACACCCTTTTATGCTCATCTTTCCCCTGGAAAAGATGGGGGATGCCAACCATTAATTGTCCATCGAAACCGTGCTTCTACAACAAGGGGATTATTCATTTTGAGCGTAATGACTGTTACTCGTCCCACAGGGGTTAGTCCTAGAATTTTTGTGAAATCCACATTCCATGAGAAATGTTCATCCCAATTCTGAGTGCGGGGATTAAATAAGTGAACAGTTTGATTGGTTAAAGGGTCGAGAGCAACAGTTGTATCCGATTTAGATTGGTTGCAGGTATAGCAGGCGAGGCAAACATTGGAAAATGTGTTCTTTCCCCCTTTAGACTGTGGGAAAATGTGATCGTAAGTTAAAGGAATACCACTATTTGCTTCACTGGTTTGGCAATAGCAACAGTAACGGCGATCTTGGCGATCGATCTGATTCTTCAAAGATATTGGAATATAGGCCATGAGGTTAGACAATACTTTGAGGAACTGGGTAACCGCGCCATTTCAGGAGAGCCGCTGCATGAGCTTTGCGTAGCATAAAACGATCTGCTGAAATCTTAAACTGCTCAAGTTCAATCTGTTCTGCATCTGTTAAAGAACGCTCTTGATTTTGAGCTAACAACCAGTAGTGACGCTCCATTTCTTCCGGTGTTTTTTGACTCTGGGCAATCGGCCACAAAGCTTCGTCTTCCAACCTATCTAGGGCAGCTAAATCTGCTTGAAATTCTTCAGGTACATCAGACCAATTGGGGGGACTACCAATTTGTAAAGCATGGAGCATGACAGCTTCAAGAGAGCGTTCAGTTGCTTGGGCAGTGTTGACCAAGCGCTGATAGAGGAAGTCAGGAATTTGTAGGGTAATGGTTGTTGAAATAGAATTCATGACGGGATCTCCTGAAAGAGCAGTCCGTTAAGAGTCTATTGTAGCTCAGGGGGTGACAAGATACTTGAAAAGTAGGCAGGGTGTAGGGTGTAGTAAAAAAAAAGACTGAGCTTCCTGACAGAAAACAGAAGGGAGAGGCTCCGATGAAGGTTTGCTATTACTGTAGAACAGCAGAAAAAATACAAGAGTTATTTACAAAAAGTTGCAAAATTGGGAGACTTGGGACAAGAGTGGGTTTGGGAACAGCTTTGCTTGGAATTAGGGGTTTAGTTGTGGTCACTTATAAAACCGCCACAACTTAAATAGGATTGCTATATTGACTTTGCTTGGAATTAGGGATTTATTTGTGGTCATTCAGAAAACTGCCACAACTTAAATAGAATTGCTATATTGAATTTCTACTCTAGAGTTGGACTTTGGGCAAAAAAAAGAAATGGGAATATCGGTTCTACAGTTTTGAGTGTGCTAAACCAACAAAAATAAACCCAAAGAAGATAACTAAATAGTGATTATCTACAGCCACTAAGGAGGGTTTCTGATGTCATCATCTTTGCAAGAGGAAGTGAGTGTAGCCTCTTCGGGAAATTACTGGGACATTGATGGTGTGCGACTATGGGAAAGTACGCAACCGGGGTTGATACTCTATGTGCCTTTGCAACCGTCCCTAGCCACCGACCAACAGCAGAGGTATCAACTTGCGCTGACGGTGGAAAGGCAATGGCAAGAAGGTACAGATCAGGTCACGGGTGCAACCTTGAGTTTCACAACCCAACTCTTCGTTAGCCAAGAGTTTTCGGTATTCGAGCAACAAAAACAGCATTGGCAGCAAAAATTGCGGAGTCGCGGTTACGGCGGAGAGCAAAACCTTACCTTTGCACCCCTCTCCCTGCGTCAGATCCAGGCGCAAGTGCTACTCGATTCCCAATTCGGAACCGTGAGCTTGCCTAGCCTAGACTCCCAGCAAGCAGCTCCTGCGGGTGAAACCAGCTCTTTCTTGTTGCAACTGACGGCAGCAGGCGCTCACAGGTGGCTGGAGGCGATGGCATCGAGAGCCGAAATACCAGGGACAATCACGTTTAATTATGAGTATCCCCAACTTCTACCACCAGCCACTGCCGAGGTGCAGGTTAAGGGGAAAGGGGTGTTTGACTACTTAGCTTCTGTTTTGGTGCGCGGTGACGACGGCCACTACTACGGCAGCCAGGAACAAGTTGAGGCAGCTTGGCAGGATCTAATTCAAAGACAGCTCATTGCTATTGAGCTAACGCAACTATTGCCTCCGGAGCTCAATTCCCTGCAAGGAAGCTTGGTGCAAACTTTTAGCGACCAGGCGCGGCAGCATCTTTTTGACCTGCTGTTTGTGCTCCAGGGAGATCCGGGAACTAGCCACAAACTTACCTGGCGCAGTGCCGAAGATGTGATCGATCTCCACCTTGTCCTCAGTGTTACCGGAGGGTGTACCTGGCTCCAGGGCAGCATGACAGGCACGCTCGACCAACTTTGCCAGGGTATTGATTCTAGCTATGTACATAGCATCTATGCAGAGCAGTCTTTCCCGATTTCGATTACCGTTCAAGGCGACTCGCTGCTGCGTAATGTGGCCCTGTCTTGGTCAACTGATGAGGGCAAACTTCCAGAGGCGATTATGTTTGGCTCTAGCGGCGGACAGAGGGACTATACCCTCACCAGCCGCAACCCCAACCAAGTCACCATTCGCTACCAGGCAAAGATCAGCTTTCAGCCGAGTCAATGGTCTCTGGTGGAAATCAACGGTGCAGCCACCGTTGCCGAGGGAGGAAATCGTATTCTCTTGCAACCAGGCAACTGGATTCGCCACTTGCAGATTAACTTTCTGCTGCGCCAAGGCAATCAAATCCAGCCAGCGGCGGACTTGTCCCCAGGAGATTACCTAGTAGTTAATCTATCCTACAGCGCTCCCCATCTACCTCAGCGAATCAAGGCTGCGGCTCGTATTGCGCCCACAGCACCAATGCAGTTTACCTACCTACAAGATCCCCAAGGACGACCAGGACAACTTTATTTCGGTGCCTTTGGTGTGTTGGGTGGGCAAATTATCCGCGCCAACGACCAGCCAATTCTCACTGACGAAGAAAGCGTATACATTCTTGCCACTGCTGGCAGCAGCAACCTCCAACTGGTCAGCCGCAACAGCATTGTGGCGGAAAACGACAGCTTGGTACAGCGCCTCCTGGCAGGACAAATGCGTTTGGTGATCGCACAACTGCCCTAGAACAGTGATGTATCAACCAATCACAAACTTTTTCTACAGATTATAAGGAGATAATCATGACAGACTTTTTACAATCCACCTTTGGTGTTGCTACTGGTGGCGTTAAATGGGATAGCGGTCAGTTTAAACTCTGGCAAAGCACCAACCCCGATGTGATTCTGTTCTGCCCCAAACAGGCAGTACTGGCGAAGGGTTCCGACGGGCGTTACCTCGCCTCTGTCACCACCTACAACCAACAACTTGGTGGCGTTGGTGGCGAAGAAAAAATTACTGGCGGTTCAGCAACTGTTTCCTTTACCAGTGCCATCGACTTTGACGAGCAAGAATTTGAGCGCCTACAGGAGCAATGGCGAGCTGAATACCACAGTAAAGGTGGAACCAGCCGCAATCCAAAATTTGTTGCTCTACCCCTGCAAAAAGGCAAAGCCAGGGCAGTCATGCTAGCCTCTCAAGGTAAGTTTCTCGAAGAACATGCCGAAAGGTCAGTTGGTACAGCAGGAGGACAACTTTCCTATGTCATTGACCTCACTGAACTAGGAGCGCAAACCTGGGCGCAAGCGCTGAAGAAGCGCAAAGGAGTTGAAGGCGCAGTGCAAATGGAGTACCAATATCTCCAATTCTTGCCTCCAGTAGGTGCGAAGGTGACCTTGAATGGCAGGCGGCTATTCCGCCACTTCTCCACCGCTTTGGATGTGAGCTACGATGGCTTATTCTACGGTGGTAGTGCCCAAATTGACCTCGCTTGGGAAAAAATGACCCGCGACGGCACGATTAAGATTGAGTTCATTGGTACAACCGACGATCCAGAAATCGATCGCCTGCGGAATGAGATCGTTACGGCATTTTCCGAACAGGCTCAGAAGCAGTGGTTTGACATTCTCTTCCAGCCCAAACCCGATGTGAAACCCGCAGAAGCAGGCGACAGTGGTGGCTGGTTTGGCGGTGCTAACTTTGCTCTCAAGTGGCGGCGTGAAGAAGAGGCAGTCAACCTTGCCCTAGAACTTTCTTTCCAGGGTTGGACTCACATGTCCCTCAGCATGGATATGCCCTTCACCGAACTGCAAAAACTAGACGGTTCTTACCTCAACGAGGTTTACACCCAACGGCAAATTGAAGCCAACGTGATCGTCGATCCTGACCCACAACTGCAAACCGCAGCAATTTCTTGGTCAGCCAGCGAAGGTAAAGCTCCCGAAGCACCCATCTTCAGCGAAACTGGCGGTGTCAAAACCTATGTTATTACCAGCAACAATCCTGAAGAAGTCATGGTGCGCTATCGCGCCCGGATTGGTTTCCAAGCACCTTGGCCTGTCATCGATCTCCAGGGTGCAGCCAAGGTTAAAGATGGTGGTAATCAGGTATACATCCGCACTTCGCCCTTGGTGGGTCGCCACGAGATCTATATGTTTGTCCGGGATGGTGATCGCATTCTCTCGCCCCTAGAATTGAGCTTGGATGACTACATCATCGCCAATGTTTCCTACGAAGGTGCTCATTTGGGACGGCGTAGCATCAAGCAATCAGCCATGATTACGCCCATGGATATCCTGGAATTCAGCTATCCAATCAATCCTGACCCCAATGGTGCAGTCGGAGTCGCAAAATTCAGTGCTATTGGTGTTCTCGGTGGTAAGCTAGTACGGGCATCATCCCAGGTGATTAACCTCAATGAAGCAGCCGTGTTTATCCTGGCAGACAAGACAACTAAGCAGATCCAGTTAGTTTCAGAAAATTCAATCCTTCCCGAAAGCGACAGCTTGGCTCAAAGCTTGCTAGCAAGCAAGGGACAAGCTCTGGTACGTACTATTGAGGCTGCACCCAGCACCACGATTGAAGAAGAACCGAGCACACCTAGTCAACCCGGTAGCGTAATCGACGGTACGCTGGTAGCGGTGGAATACTCGCAGCTCGGTGCTTCCCTGGTCATTCAAGAAAATGGCAGCTTTAAGCGAGCCAAACTGCGCCATGTAAATGAGGCAGACCCCTTTGATGATGAAGGGCGCAAACATCTCAAAGTAAAGCTAGATGAGAGAGGTGAGTACGCTGAATCAATTCTGGTAGTACTTGATAGCTAAACATTAAGTTAGGGGGAGAGCAGGTGCAGGGAATAGAGTCTTTTACATGCTTACTTCCTGTTTCCCAAACTCCCCTTCTCCCCACACCTAGTCACGAAAGTAAGGAGTAGAGGTCATGGCACCTCGGATTTTTTTAGTTCCAGCCCACTCCCAGTTGTTGGAGGCTGAGGGCACAGTTAAGCTGCATACCTATGCTAATGGCGAGGTGTTGATTCGCACGGAGGAAGAGTTTGAGCCAGATGGCTTGACGGAGATTAAACCGGGCTTGCAACAGTCAGGAGTCGCTCCGGAGATTATTGATTCCCTACGCGATCGCATTATTGCCCCAGAAGCAGGTCGGCGCGATCGCCAACTGCTCAATGCCTACATTGAACTGATTGGTCCCACCGATCCTTCTTGGCTGGAGCGATTGCAAGCCTTAGGGTTGGTATTGTTGCAATACCAACCTAACTACACCTACCTCAGTCGCGGTAGCGTTGAGGCGTTGCAGGAAGCAGGGCAGTTACCCTTTGTTCTGCACGTTACTCCGGTGACAGAAGCAATTAAGCCACGCCAAAGGTTGCCCGAAGCGGGGGAAAAGCTTGTTTGGTTGGTAGTGCAAGGGGAAATGGAAATGATACCCCAAATCATTGCTGCCCTCAATAAACTGCCAGAGGTGACAATTGACCCCCAGGAGGAAATTGAGCCAGTCGGTTTCTATTTGCGCCTCAAAGCTAAAATTAGTGCCTTGGGACAAGACCTGTTGTTGCAACAACCCCAGGTTTTAGCCGTGGAAGCTTACGTACCGCGCCTCCTCGAAGATGAGGTAGCAAATTTGATTCTCGCGGGACAGTACAATGCCCTAGGGCAACCTTCTGGTTCCTACCTGCGCTGGCTGGAAGACCGTGGTATTAATGGCGCAGGTGTCACCATTGGGATTGTAGATGCGGGAGTGGACACAACTCATCCGGCTTTGCAGGGACGCAGCCGTGACTTCACTGGCGGTAGCAAGTCTTGGCACGGTACTTTTGTCGCCGGACATGCGGCGGGCTGTTATCTCCAGGAACGGGACGAAAATCAATTTATTTACGGCTTAGGAGTGGCTCCTGCGGCCCAAATCTTGGCACAGGACAATCAAAGATCCTCTAGCGCCCTCTGCCGCGAAACCGTGGCTAATTTTGGTACAGTGCAGAATAATTCCTGGGGTGCGGGTACGCAGCGAGTGATGACCTACGGCTCTCTCGAAGCTGTCTACGATCACCTGGTACGTAATGCTGATCCCCAGAGTCATGCCGCCAAACCTCTGACGATTTGCTTTTCAGCTGGTAATTCAGGGATAGCGGGTTTAACTCGACCCAAGGCAGCAAAAAACGTAATTGTCACGGGCAACTCCGAAAACTATCGCCCCAGAGTCGGCAAGGACGAAAGCGACAATATTGAGGAAATCTACAGTGGTCCTCACGCCAGCAGCCACGGCAATTGTGGCGATGGGCGGATTCGTCCCCACATCACCATTGCGGGGGAATGGACGGCTTCAGCCAACTACGATTCTTATGCCGGTGATCGCGAATACATTAGCCCACAACTGACCTGGGGCGGTGGCACTTCTGCGGCTAGCCCAAAAACCGCAGGCGCTTGTGCTTTGCTAATTCAGTGGTGGCGACAGCACAATCACGGTAGCGATCCTTCCCCAGCGCTGCTGCGGGCATTGCTTGTCAATGGTGCTGTACCAATGCAGTCGGCTGGCTCGATTCCTAATCCGACTCAGGGTTGGGGGCGACTCAACTTGGAAAATATTCTGGCACAGGATCGCCGTTGCATTTATGTTGATCAGTCCGTGATTCTCAAACAGCGCGGTGAACAGCGACAGTGGCAGATCCGGGTTGACCAACTCCACCAACCCCTAAAAATTACCCTCGCCTGGACAGATCCTCCAGGAGCTATTGGTAGCGGTACGGCAACCATGCCAGCAATTATCAACAAGCTGGCGCTGCGGGTGGAGACAAACGGCAAGCTCTACCGAGGCAATCAGTTTATCAATGGTTGGTCGGTTGCCAATGGCAGTGCGGCAGGGGAAGGCTGGGATAATTTACAAAATGTCTACTTGCCTGAGGGTGCAGTGCAAGGCACAGTCACAGTTAGCGTTGTTGCCCTAGAAATCACAACTAATTGCTTCACCAATCAAATCAGTAATCCCCAGCAGGATTTTGCCTTGGTAATTAGTAACGCTAGCCTGGACGCAGCGACGAATTCCACAGAGGTGTTTGTCGGTCTAGACCAAGCCGCACCGGGGACGGAGAAACCGGGAGAGGAGGAAGATTTTTGGGCAGATGACGACTCCACCCAGGATAACTCCACCAGTCAGTGGTGGAATGACATTGACAGCCAAATGGGAAGCACTACGCCAAGTCCAGCAGGGGATTTAGATGCTTGGTGGCTGGCGGGGGAAAAGGTGCGGGTAGAAGCCGAAACAAACAGGAGACAGCCAACCCTAGCGGAAAATAAAACTTTACTCCAGGCACTGCAAACAGGAATGCAAGGGGTGGTTAAGTCTGCCCATCGCTTGGCTTTGGGGACGCGCAGCCGTTTGGAAACCAGCCGACTCAAGCGGATTACCCAGGCAACGGAACCGGAACAAGCATATATCGACATCCTGGAGGCGCTCAACAGTTCCCTGAGTCAAGTTTTGGCACACTTAATGGCGCGTTGGCAGGATTTTACCGCTAGGAAGCAGCGACAAGCCTCTGTCTTGCTGGTAGGCAATGGGACGCGGGTTACCGCCGCAGATATTGCGACAATGGGACGACTCAGTTTTTGGGGCGATCTCTACCTCGTTTCCCCATCAGCACCAATTCTCACTTTTCTCGCCCAGCAATTGCAGCGTCAAGTGGGGATTCACTTCCGTCTCGCCCCTGATAGTGCCAGCTTGCCCTTGGTAGTTCAGGATACGTTGATGGCAGCCTGCGGCGCTCACCGTCTGGTTGTGTCGCCCCAGGGAACAGCAAGGGGTTTTCAAGTAGTTAGTGGCGATCGCAGCTTGTTAATTCAGGTGCAGTTGCCAGCCCAACAGCCAGCAGAATTACAACTCTTGCGTCCTGGTTTGCCACCCCAAATAATTACAACTCAACCAGGGGGCATGGCTCAAATTGAGCTAAAAGCAGCACAGGGAGAGCCATTTTGGGCGGGAGCCTGGACAATCCAGTTGCCCCCAGAGGTGGCGGCACAATCCCTGGTGCAAGTTTGGGCGTGGAGCGATTTGCAGTTTACGCTGACAGAGAAAAAATCTGCTGCTCAATCTCTGATAACCCTGCGTGGCACAGGGGGAACTCGGTTTAGCCAGTTGCAAGTTAAACCGCGCAGTTTCAGTGCCAAGAGTGTAACTGAGGAAGGAGGGCGCAGTCGGGACAAAGTTTTAGAGGTTCAAATTGAAGCCTCCCGCCTCGACTACCAACACCATCACACTTCCCTCTATGCCCCCACAATTAGTGCCTGGATGCCCTCTACTAGTACCGTTGTGGATCTGACATTGCAGGTTACTGGTATTGATGCCCAGGGTTATCCCTTTAGCCGGGTTTTGCATCACAATTTGTTGCAACTCCAGCCCCGTTCCCAGCAGCGACTGCACAAGTCTGCCCTACCTGTGTTGCTAGTTGAGGCGAAGATTGCCAAAGTACATTATGCCAAGGGCGTTGTCACAGCACTGACTTTGCAGCAGGGAACGAAGCAGCGTAGGGTTAGGGTGAGTTCACCTTTGCTGCGCCAACAACTGGTGAAGGTGAAACTGAGTCAGAGCTCAGAGATTTTCTGCTTCCGGGTCAGGGGAGAGGAGGCGATCGCAGTTATCCGGGTTTTGTCTCCCCATCTTGACCTGAGCCGTTTTTACCAACAGGTACTCGATACCAATTGATCTGTTTTTACTAGACTGCTTGCAGTAGTTTGAATTGAAAATAGTTCAATTCTCCCCAACTCCCTCCCCCTAAAACCCCACACCCGCGCGAAGTGCATCCCTCCCAATTATTTCAGCAAGTTCAAAATCATGTCATTAAATCACAAATTAAATCACAATGGATCATCCACTTCCGCCAGTGAAGAAGCAGCGCGACGTGATCCTAATTTAGCCAGGATTGATGTTGCGTTGCGAAGAGACAATATGGCCACCGTGAAGAACAAGAAAAATATTGCCATTGTCCAACCCAATTTGAAGATTGATTTGCGGGATGGTATCTACCGACCAATTACCCCGGTTAAGCCAGTCCAGCCAGTTAAGCGCTTACCGCCGAAGTATCGCATTATTGAGCCAATTCCGGCTTTGGGTGAGCCAGTGCGGGCTGGTGATTACTGGCTCTGGGCAGATGCGAAAACGGGCTATGCTTTTTACAGTTTGGCTGTGCCTCGCCTGCGTTTCTTTTCCCTCACTGTTAAGCGCGAAAGTCAGCAGGGAACGATTAAGATTACAGGGGGCAATGCAGTGCTGGAAGTCAGTCTCTCTACTGCCAAAGATAAGCAGACTGTGGTCGAGCAGTATTCAATTTGGACTAAACAGTTGGCGAGGAGTGGCAAGGGTAAGCGCAAGTGGCAGTTTCAGCCTATAACCTTGAGTCGTCTAGAAGCTTCCTTGCAACTCAATCCGACCCACATCAGTCAGCAGCCTCAGGTAACTACTAACCGAGATTTGGCAACGGCAACTTTTTTGATTCCTCTCTCGGCAACGGGAGTGCAAATCTGGAGCAATGCCCTGGAACAGCGTCGCGGTAATTCGATTCCTGGCATGTTACACCTCAAACCAACTTTCTACGCCCGATTCCATAATCACGTTGGCGCTAAACACCAGGATCTCTCTGTTAGTCTAGGTTCTCTCCTTGCGCCTTTGGGTGCTGAAGTTATTGTCAATGCTCAGTTGGAATTATCTGCGGAGGCAAAGTTCCTGGTTGAGTGGCATCCATCCCTCGAAAATGTGGTGGTTAACTGGCAAGCTAACAATGGCACACCTCCCGGCAGTCGGGTGTTTAACCAAGATTCTGCACCCCTTAGTATCTTGCTTACTGCCAATGATTTAAATACCCTAGAGGTGAATTGGAACGCTAAAATTAGCTTCCAAGACCCCCAATGGCCGCCAATTCCAGAAACAGGTAAACTGTCCTTTGCCAGTAATGATTTTACCTACATTCTCAAGCCCAGCGCTTGGGTGCAAGACTTTACGCTGATTGTCTCACTCCTGGATGCCCAGGGTAACCTGATTACCAGTAGTGACAGCACGATTGATCTGGTGAATCGAGTGTTTGGAATGCTGAATTTTGTGGCACCCTACCTGGCAAAACCCCTAGTGGAAGGCTTTGAAACTAGCAGCCAGCAAATCATAAAAGCCTCTTTTCCCGTACTTCCCGGAACCTCGCCAACTCTTTCCCTATCGATCCTGGCGCAGCGGGGAGGCAAAGACGGTATGCTCACCCGCAACCTGCGTCTAGAGGAAAATTTGGTGGTGGTGAAGGTAAACACCCAGGCTGAGGTTGAGATTACTACTAATCAAGACCGAGTGATGGAGAGTTCTTTCGAGTCAGAAATGCTGGGTGTCCTGGCGGCTTTAGAGTAATATACTTTCAAAATATTATCTGGAATAAGGATAGGAAAAACGTGGTTGGCTAAAACTAAGTTAATAAAAGCTTGCGGTATGGCGTAAAGCAATGTAACACCCTGTACTCATATTAACTCCAGCTGACCAATTATCGGTCACGTTGGATTTTTTCATCAATAGTGCTACATTGGTAATGTACGTACAGTGCGCAGAAGAAATGACTGAAAAAAAAGGTGGCTCCAAACCGAAGCAATCAGAGATTTGGACTAAGGTAATCGGAGACTCAATCTTAAAAGTCACCAGTTATGAAGACAAATTCATCCCATCCTTGTGGGATAGCCAGGGGATTGTCTGGTGTGGTGGCTATGTTTCCAACTCCAAAAAGGCGAGAAATATGGCAGTCATGTCATATAATCGAAATTTCCGATTATTCTTTGAGGAAGGACTAGCAGACGTTGACCCAGAGTTATTAATCAGACTCCCATTCAATGAACTGATCTATATCAACAACTCTGGAAATGTGGAACGATTGATCAAGGATTTGGATGTAGAGAATCCAGAAATAGTCCCTCTCTTAGTTGATCAATGGGGAATAATTATCGATGGCAATAGTCGCCATGCAGCAGTTGAAGCCTTAAATACAGGTTCAGATGGCAACAAATTCCCAAGAGTCCCTGTAGAGATCAGGACTTTCTCCGACAACCTAGAACGACTAAGGCAA
Organism: Symploca sp. SIO2C1; assembly: GCA_010692635.1. GTDB lineage: Bacteria > Cyanobacteriota > Cyanobacteriia > Cyanobacteriales > Coleofasciculaceae > Caldora. The sequence continues at coordinate 46,970 of JAAHGL010000029.1, forward strand.
CTCAAGTTACGAAATAGCTATCGAGTCAAGACCAAGATGCAGCAATACATAGAAGCTCAACTAATGCTGCAAATTGAGAAACAGGAAGTTGAGCGGAAAAAGAGAAGAGGAGAGGATACTGCGATCGCAAGACATGGCAGATCGATTGATCGAGTTGCAGCGACAGTTGGTACTGGTAGAACTACCTTACAAATTGGCTTCAATGTGGTTGAGGCTATTCAAAAAGAGGAAAATGCTGATCTTGCCAAAAAGTGGTCAAAACTGCTGGAAGAAGGAACAAACAAGATGGCCTATGACATCTTATCAGTGCCTAGCGAAGATCGTGAGTCTGTGATAGATCAGCTTTATAACCCAGAAGGAAGACTGAGGAAGAAAGTCTCTGTTGAACGTGCTTATAATGAGGTCAAAGCTGAACGACTCATAGATGCTGAACGAGAATCTTCCGGTAATAGTAATGATACTTCTGGTGAAGCTGTTGATGGAGAGACTAACGACTCAGATAATTTAAGGGTTCAGCATTTAAAGATTCAGAGGGAACTAGGAGATAAACCCTCTGATAATTGGTATACTCCCCAAGAGATTTTGGATTTAGTCTTAGAGGTTCTTGGAGAGATTGACGTAGATCCTTTTTCTGACCTGAGTAAACGCATTCCTGCTCACAAACATTACACGATCGCAAATAGTGCTTTTGAACCCCAGAATCATTGGGAAGGTAGGGTTTTTGCCAATATTCTTTACTCGGATCTGGGGAAGTGTATGCAAAGGGCTTCTAAGGAGATAGTAGAAGGTTACACGAAAACGGCGATTTATTTGTGCGACTCTGGAGTTTTATTCAACAAGAAGACTCAGAATATTATTGATCAGCACGAAATGTCTATATGTGCTTGGAATGGCAGGATAGAGTTTATACCTGGAGACTTGCTTCTAACAGATAATGCGGGCGCTGGTAGTACTTCTTCTCGCATCAACTCCTTGTTTCTATTTTATACAGAAGATCCAGCTCTCCATCGACATTTTAGTGATATTTTCTCTCCCTATGGGAAAGTATATCACGACGTTAGCTATTACTTGTTCAATCAAAACCCATTGGATTTAATGTGGGAAGATAATAAAAGCAGGCTCCTTGATTGTGACTTATCTATTGAGCAATCAGAAGATGGTTTGTGGATTGCCAGAGCAGGTGGAGATGCAATGGATTCTTTGGTTGATGCTAATGAGGCTCAAACCTTTGCGATCGCTCTAGCTGTTAAGAGTCTTTCTACTCACAATCCTTTTAAATGAATGGAGAATGGAGAAGGTCGAATGGAGAATTAATTACTCATTCTAAATTCTAAATTCTAAATTCTAAATCTGATGGTGTGAAGAAAATGCAATTAACGGAAGAAGCGAAATTATTTCGGGGTTTAGGAAGTGCAATTTCTCCAGGAATGAGTCAACAGGAAATTCTGGAAAAATCTGGGCTGAATTGGTCAGTAACTACTGCTCCCTTTGAATACGATACGCCAACAGGCAGGATGAAAAGCTCTCATGCTAACACTTTGGCTGCATTCAGGTCTGATACAGGGAAACTGCTAACGGTTGTTGGTAATAGTTGGAAACCTTATCAGAATTATCAATTACTTGAGGATTTTTGGCTTTTCTGTGAGCAAGTTGGATTAAATCCGGATTGGGCTGGATTTGTTAGCAGAAAACCTAACAGTCGCTCTCACATTGCCTCTAATATGGCTTTTATTTCAGCCAAAATTCCCAAGGAGCAAGGAGGTATTTATCACCTTTCAGCAGATGAGGTGCTCAATAGTAGGATCATCTTTTTTAACCACCACACCTATGGCTATGGCGCTGGCAGCTATCTCCTGACATGCCGCCAAATCTGTTCCAATGGGATGACGATTACTGTTAAAGAGAACAACAGTTTAATACGTCATATTCAGAACCAGATAGGAGATCAAGAGAAAATCTTACAGTCTCTGAATAATGTCAAACGAGCATTTAACAAATATACCAATGACATGGAGGCATTAGCTGATTTTCCCATGTCTCCAGAAGAAGCCTTGGCAGTCCTAATTAAGGAATTTGGATATGTAGGACAACCTTTGAATAAGCAACCGAAAGTTGTACAGACTTGTCTGGAATTGTTCTTAGGTCATTTTGATGACCAAATGGAAGAAAAGGGACTAAATTTGGGCACAACAACCTTGGCAGCGTACCGAACAGCATATGGTCTATTGCAGAGTGTGACTGCTTACAGGAACCATATGTCAGGTACAGGTTCTAATACCAATCATGTGCTGTCTTTGTTGAATGGAACTGCCGCGAAATCATCCTGTCAGGTTTACGGCAGTTTGGTTAAGTTAGCGCGATTACCCAAAAGTACAACTGTTCCCGTTTCTCTTAGAGGGGTGTAGGGTGTGGGGTGTGGGGTGTAGGGATGGGTGTGGGGTGTAGGGTTTAGGGTGTAGGGAAAAAAAGAGGAGCAACGCCAGGTTGTTAGGGATGCTTGAATCGGGTAATAGTATGATTAAATCAGGTGAATGTTGGTTGATGAGACCCAGAGAGCGAGTAAAGTATATGCGTCTTTTCCCCACACCCCATACCCCACACCCCACACCCTGTCTCGTTTTTAGCTTTGTTATCACCCCTTGAAGGTTTAGGGTTTAGGGTGTAGAGATAGAAGCATGGTGTGCTATGAGAGAACCAATCAAGTCTTATAGGGATTTAAGGGTTTGGCAAGAAGCTATGAATTTAGCTGAAGCTTGTTATCGAGTCACTATACTCTTTCCAAGAGTTGAGCTTTATGGCATGACTTCACAAATCCGTAGAGCCTCAGCCTCGATTGCTGCGAATGTGGCAGAAGGCTATGGTCGAAGAACTAGAGGTGAATATATCCAATTTTTGTACATTGCACAAGGTTCTCTCAAAGAGCTAGAAACACATTTGTTACTTTCAAAGAGAGTTGAGCTAGCTTCTGGTGAAAGCATTTCACCAATAATGAGTCAATGTGAATCTGTTGGCAGACTTCTAGGAGCATTGATTCGTTCTCTTGAGAAATAGGGTGTTAGGCAGGGTGTGGGGTGTGGGGTTTAGGGTGTAGGGAAAAAGAGGAGCTTCGCCATGTTGGTGGGATGATTGAATCGGGTTTGGGACGATTAAATTAGGTAAATGTTGGTTACTTAAGCTGAGTCTTGCTAATATCGTACCTTCTATTTTCACCACACCCCACACCCCACACCCTACACCCTGCCTCCACTAGAAGATGTCGTTGTTGTAAACAAGGAAAATAAAATGGCAAGGAAAAATTTTGAAACTCTTAAATCAGAAGTTAGTGCATTAGGGTACACCTTGGAGAAGAAGAAAGGGGGAGGATACAATTTAAGGCAAAAAGGGAAGAAAGGGAATGTGGAATTACAGAACCTGGCTAAGGTTGAAGAGTGGTTAAAGGAAAATAAGGACAAAGTTCAACAACCAACAGAACCCAAGAAAGAACAACCAGAACCGGAGAAAGCTGATGAGGTAGAAGATGAAAAGCTCCCAGAAAGGAATGTGACTCTGATCATAGAAAACGGGATAGAAACCCATTTTCTACCAGACAAGACTGTGGAAGACAAGCAAATTAAGGAATGGACAACTAAGACATATGTACCAATCAGTGAAGTGGTTGGTTACTTTGATAAGGAGTTAGATTCGGTAACAGATGAGGAGCTAGCATTTTTTCTATCTTTAAAAGGAGTGTCGATTTACTTTTTAGAGGATAGGGAGAATTGCGTTATAGGGACAAATAAGTCTTTTGTCTGGGATGCTTTAGAGGTGGGAGCATCCCAATAGCAATAGTTTCAGCCCCCTTAAAAGAGCTAATTCGCCAAAATGGGATGCTCCCTTAGAGGTTGCGTAGTGGCGTGATACAAATCCGGGTAACCGTGTTTTGAGAAAGCTGGGGAAGCTGGGGAAGTTTAATCCGAGCTTCTTCAGTGGTTAATTACCAATTAACTGGGATCATTTTGAAGTCATAAGTGCTAAGGTAATTTATAGGAAAAAATGTACCTATCGCAAGGTGTATTAGCGCAGCGGATGCTACTGGCGAAAGTGTTACACACTATACATAAGTGTTACACACTATCAGAGCAACGACTATTCATGAGTGTAACTTGTCTATGGAATATATATGTACAACTTGTAGTAAAAATAAAAGAAAAGACAAAATATTGCTTCCTGCAACTCAAAGATACATAAGCAAAAGAATTAAGTTTGTTTTCAACGAGAGCAGAAAATTAAATAAACCGTTTATTATTTTGTCTGGCAGATATGGGTTGATAGACTCTGAGTTTAAGATCCCTTGGTACGATCAAAAGCTAATACCTGAAAATGTGGAGCTTTTGATTCCAATTGTAACAAAACAACTTCGAGAAAAAGAGGTTTCCAAAATAATGTTTTATGGAAAGCCACGAACAATACCTGATTGGAAGCCGTATTATGATGCTCTTGAACAATCCTGTAACCAACTAGGTATATCAATTACTTATAAACAAGTTGAAGAAAATTTATGATCCTTGATTAGTGGGCGTTGAACCCCTATGCAAATTTAGATTTTAGTCAGAGAGGAAAACACCATGAAAGTAGCTTTGATTAATCCCCCAGCTTCTAAGATCATATATGGTAATGAATACAAACTTAAAAGTATTATTCCTTGCTTGGGCTTATTCTATTTGCAATCCTATTGTAAAGATATAGCAGATATAGAAATTTTTGAAGGGGAATTTTACTCTAGTTTAGATCACCTCATTAGCGAGATTAATTCTTTTGAACCGGATATTCTTGGAGTAACAAGTAATACGTCTACATATCCATTATGCGTAAAAATAGCCAAAAATGTTGATGCAAAAACTAAGGTAGTAGGTGGTCCATATTCAAGTTTTAGAGTGGTTGAATCTTTAGAAAATTTTGATATTGTTTTTATTGGAGACTCTGAAGTGTCTTTTCGGATGCTTCTTCAAGAGGAACCTCAACAAACAATCCCATCAATTGCCTTCAAAAATACTGATGGAGAAATAACTTATACGCCCAAAGGTTATCTTCCTGACTTAGATTCAATCCCGTTTCCAGATCATAGAAAAATTCAATTAGGTCTATACAAAGCTTCTCCACATCGACAATTAAAAGAACCGTTTGCCACAATGATTACAACCCGAGGATGCGGTTTCCGGTGTTCATTCTGCCTATCAGCGAAGGAGGGGATGAATGACGGTAAATATAGAGAACGCTCAGTATCAAACGTAATTCGCGAGTTAGAACTTCTTGTGACTAATTTTAATGTAAAAAGCATTCAATTTTGGGATGATACGTTTACTATGAGGAGAGATAGAACTAAAGAACTTTGCAAAGAGATTGAAAAGCTAGGGGTCGAGTTTGTATGTAATACAAGGACTGACAGAATAGACTCTGAAATAGCCGATTGGTTAGTCGAAGCTGGATGCCGTGGTATATTTTTTGGCGTTGAGTCTGGAGATCAAGAAATACTCAATTCAAATATGCGGAAGGGAGTAAAAAATGAACAGGTTAAAGACGCTATAATGTGTTGCCGCAAAGCAGGCATGTGGAGTACTGCTAGTTTTATTTTTGGAGCGATAAACGATACAGAGATATCTATACAAGAGACTGTAAATTTTGCGCTTGAGTTAAATGCTGATTATGTTTTATTCAATATTTATACTGCTCACCCTGGCACTTATGGCTATGCGGAAGCACTCAGACAAGGAATAATTGATGAATATAAAGTGGACTTAAATCGTTGGTTGGGGGAGCCTGTTGGTATACCTACAATATGTAAAAATCTTTCTCGAAAGCAACTTCACAAACTAAAAGCAGAATCATATGTACGTTACTATACCAATAAAGGGGTAGAAAAATATAGCAACATAATACAGACTTATCAAAACGAAATTCTCCGCTTGAATAACACTTCCGAGTAAGTTAATTGCAAATTTATGGTGTGTTTGAAAAGTTTTAAATTTATCTTATGATCTTGAGTACTATAGTTGAATTAAGCCTATATTACTCAAGTATCAATGGTTGTGGTTGTGTCAAACACAACAAGAAATTTTGATTTTTATGTCAGTACACTTTTAATAGAAAAAACATGACTATAAAGCTAGCGATTGGATCACCCATTTCAATGATGAATGAATTATGTCCTCTAGGGGACATCGAATTATGTTTCACTCATCTTTTAAAAGAAAACATTTCTGTTTATAAAAAATACTATTTTGATGCCAAAGCAAAAGGACGATTTGTGATTCTTGACAATGGTATAATGGAACTTGGCTACTCAATGCCAATAGATGATTTGCTATTAATAGCATTTGAGTTGAAATCTGATTTAGTTACGCCTCCCGAAATTTTGGGTGATGGTGCTTCCACGCTAAAGTTAACTTATGAATTCATCAAAATGTTTGAGCATCGTAAACTTTACCCTAACACCAAAATATTAGGAGTTGCTCATGGATCGACCTTCAAAAATTGGTGTAATACGTTTCAAGAACTTTTACAAATACCTTATATAGAGAGAATTGGGATTCCATATCATATTCCTTTTGATGTATTTACGAAGAATACGAACGGTGACAATAAACTGAAAAATCTTGTGACAAGAAGGATTGAGCTTTGTAATTGGATTGCTGAAAACCACCCAACAGCGCGGATTCATTTATTTGGGTTGGCGCACCCAGGTGAGCTTGCTTTGCAGACGAAGCATACATTTATAAAGAGCATTGACACATCGTTGCCAATAATGGCAGCTATCAAAAATATCAAATATGAACTTTCAGATCTTGGACCATATGAAAAGAAAACATTGAATATCAAATCGCCATATAACCAATCAGTTATCAAGCGTGCAACATACAATATTAATGTGATGAAGCGTATTTTACAAAGCAATCGCATTGAATAATTATAAAAAGTAAAATTTAGCTAACAATGAGTATGAACATTGCATTTGACTTTGATGGAATTTGCACTGATTTGTCATTTATTGACGAATATATGATGAATAAATCAGAGTTTTTATACTCACCGGTTTCTGTTTGCCTTTGTAAAATTCGCCAAGGAATCGTTGAATTAATGTCAGTATCTGGTCTATTCAGCGATATTTTTATTTTAACATCAAGACCAAAAGAATTTAAAAAAAATATAAAAGAATGGCTTGATAAAAATCAATTATCAAGCTTTATAAAAGATATTATTTGTTGTGATGGGTTGGGCAAAGTTGTAGTAATGAAGAGATATAAAATTGAATTACTTATTGATGATAAACTAGAAAACTTACCTATAGATGATGAGGATATGAAAGGTATTTTATGGAAAGAGCAATCGTGGATCGAAGTAGTGCAAGATATCTTATCCTTTTTTATTGATACCAATACGAGCTTTAAAGAAAATTCAAGACTGACTTTAAAAGATTTTGATTTTTCTACAGATTTTGGAGCCTCACCAGTTTTTATTTTTAAGTTAAATGATAAAAGCAAACTTAAATTAAGGGTATGTTTGAATGCTCAAGTAAAAAACAGAATTATTGATTTTTTAAGCATTACAAAACAAAATGATTATCAATATGTTGCTAGTTTGGTGACTGTGTATGGTTTAGCAATCCTCAAAACTTATGTTGAAGGCGTTAGTATTTGTTCTTTGAAGACAAAAAAAAGACTAGGTTTTGTTTATAAAGCTGGTGTGGCATTAGCCCAACTCCATTCAATCAAGATTGATAAACCAGTTTCAGATTTACAACTAAATACATCTAGCAATAGTGAAAGCTTACTTGTATTTTCTGCTGATAATTATAATATGATTATCACTCCTAAAGATGAAATTGCGTTTATTGATTTGGAAGCATGTAATAGTGGTTCAAGATGGGTTGACTACTGTTGGGCTGACGATCTATTGTGCCAAAATAATCAAGAAAAAAAAGCATTAAGTGAAGGTTATTTTTCAGTCTATAAAGGGAACAATCCTAATGATGAAGAAATGAAATTGGCAGAACTTAATTATAAACTTTGGCTTACATATCAGTTACAACAAAGTAAAGCAGCTCATTTGTCTGAATCGTGGAAAGTGAAAATAGTTAATGACAAAATTCGACAATTGTGGACTTTGGGACAACCTTAGGTACAAAGTAAAGGTTCGGACAGATGACGAACCCCATTATTTTCATTAGACGGTATGTTGGGTTTCGTCCCTGATGCTATAAATCACATAGTATCGAGTTAAACTGGGGAGGATGGAATACCCCAGTTTTTTAACATGGCACGATCTCGATACAGCCAACAGATACAGGAAATAATCTGTGAAGCGATCGCAACAGAGGGAGGCGATGAGGTAGGCTGGTTGGCTGGAGGGATTTCTGAAAGGACTTTTTATACCTGGATGAATCGACACCCTCAGTTCTTGCAGGCGGTTGTACGCGCAAGGGAGAATTTTCGGAGAAGATGCCCCAAATACCAAAAAGGCTTGGCGTTGGAAAGATTGACAGAAGCCTTGGAAGGTGGACAAAAGATTAAGTGGAAAACTAAGAAAACTAGGAGATTAGATCACTTCATTCCTGGCAAGGATGATCAACCGGCAAAGTTGGGTTGGTATGATGAGGAAACAGTTACCGAGGAACATACCGAGTATCGACCTACTCCGAAATGGGCAATTGAGCGGGTGATACCCCGACCGATTGAGGATGACATTAATGCTGCGATCGCATTTCTGGAGAAGCACGGATATAAGGTATTTATTCAAGATGAGGCACTTATCCAAGAATGGCTCGACTCCCAGAAAAGTCGCCTTGACTCCCAAAACGGTTGCCATACTACGCAGGAACTCCCTGGAAAGAAAGAGTAAGGGTCGCGACTTTTCCAATTATGAGGGTAGACCAGTTGAATTTGCTTATGAGGTTTTAGAGATTCCCTACCTGACGCCAGATGTGGTTGCTATTCTCCATAGTGTGCGCGATAACAAGGTTACTAATGTACAAGCATCACACGGCATAGGGAAATCTCATGTATCGGGTAGTGTGCTAATACCTTACTGGGTGTTTGCTGTACAGGGGTTGTGTATCACTACAGCACCTACTGAGAGGCAAGTGAAGCAGATTCTGTGGAGTGAGGCTCGGAAAAGCTATGGACTCAACAAGTATAAGTTTGGTGGGCGTTCGGGAGAGCTATTTATTAAACTCAATGAGGATGCTAGAGCATTTGGCTTTACCTCCAGGAGTACAGACTCTAATGGTTTCCAGGGTATCCACAAGGATAAGTTGCTGCTGATAGAGGATGAGGCTTGTGGTATTTCCCCAGAGATTGATGAGGGTGCTGATTCCTGTTTGGTGGGAAGTAACAACCGGATGCTAAGGATTGGCAACCCATTAGCTGATGGGACACCCTTTGCTCAAGCCTGTAAGCGATCGCATATTAGAATTCCCGCCTGGACTCATCCTAATGTGGCATGGGCATATCGAGAGGAATCCGATGGCATTCACAGGATTAAGCCAGAGTTGCAAGAGTATCTATTGGATGATCAAGGGAAAATGCTAGATAGGGAGAATTGGGGGAAAACGGCACGAGCAACAAGGTCAGAATATTTAGCTCGTCTTGGAGCCTTTGAGATTAAGGGAGCTATTTCGGTAGAGTGGATTGAGAATGCCAGGATTAAGTATGGGGAGGGCAGTGCCTTCTGGGAATCACGGGTAGAGGCAAGGTTCCCTCTCGATTCTGGACAGTCTATCATCCCTCGTCGCTATTTCCTCATGGCAAGGGTCAAGTTTGACCAGCTTACACCATCAGAATGGAGCGGGAAGCTGAAGCGTCACAAACCTCGGTATGGATTAGATGTAGGGGATGGTGGAGATGATCATGCTTTATCCCGCTGGCAGGGTTCGGTATTATGGTCTGTGCGATCGCAACCAACATTAGGTGATGAACTTGATACAGGTAGAGCCGCTGCTATGGTGACTGCTAATATCAAGCAGCATGGAGCAGGTGCTGTTGGGGTTGATAACGTTGGGGTAGGTGCTGGAGCCCTTGACATTATCAAGAGAGAGCGTGTTTATGCTAGGGGTATCCGCTGGGGATTGGCAGCTAAAGACAAAGAGCGCTTTGCTAACCTCAAGGCTGAACAGTTTTGGCAAGTGAGAGAAGCGCTGGAGAAAAGGGAACTAGCGATCGCGCCATTGGATGATTATGAGGAGGAACTGATGGAGGATTGGGCTAATACTTTCTATGAGGAAACAGCCAGGGGTCAGATTAAAATTGAGGATAAAGCTAAAACCAAACAAAGATTAGGAAGAAGTCCTAATTGTGGAGATGCTGCTATCTATGGATATCATGCCTCACCACCAATCAATCCGTTGCTCCTTACCTAACGACCGATAATTGGTCATGGGAAAATGAGTAATGAGTAATGAGTAATGAGTTTATATGCGCACATCTTTCCTCTTGTTAGTGATTTTAGCAAAAAGTAAACGATAATGTAGTATTCAAGGACAATGTTTACCGACATAACGACAGCCCTTGCGATCGCTAAATCTAACCTTGGTGTAACTGACACCTCAAAGGATGCTGAAATAACAGCTATTTTGACTGCTTCAGCTGGTACTGATAGTACAGGAACTACTAATTATCGACCTTACTTAGTAGCAGCTTACTTCTTGCCCTTGTGGAGTGCAATCTCGCGATCGCAGCTTATAGAAGGAGATGGGGCAAAGTGGTTAAAACCAGAGGAATTAACTCCAATAATCACCTCACTACTTACCTTGCAAGAATCAGCTGATTGTGGGTTGAAAATTGACCAGTGTTGGCAGACGAATACGCTTAGGCAGCGGCTCAACTGTGGCTGTAAGGCGGAAACTGGTAATATTGTAACAGGATTGTTAGGAGCAGGTGTGATATGAATGAAGAATGTTGGCGTAGCCTCTCGTAGAGAAGAAAAAACAATTTCTAAATTCTAAATTCTAAATTTTTCCCATGAGTGAACTTCGCACTGATTCTGAGGGTTTATTTAGAGCATTTGCTGCTCTGGCCAATCCTTATACTGGGATTGGAACAAGCCGCTCCAAAACAGAGAATGTCCAAGTTAATATAGGAAAGTCTCGCCTCAACCGAAATTCTTTAGAAGCTTTACCTTACCGGGATGAGTTACTCAGGAAAGCTGTTTGTTTATATCCTGAATGTGCTGCCAAAGCTTGGTTTAAATTGGCAATAGCTAATAACAAATCTGGTGATAATCTCCCTGATTTAATGATGGAATATATAGCCGAATTAGGCAACAGGGAGGACAAAACTCAAGAAGAAGATGAAGCAGAAATTTATGGTGCTAATGATGCTTTTCCGATTGCAGCTATTCTAGCCCGTCAGTTTGGCAAAGCTTATATCTTAATTGGTATTGATGACGGTAAGGAATTTAGTGAACCCGTAGATAAAAATAATATTAAATCTGTGAGGTGGTTACAGGTTTACGATTGTTGGGAACTATATCCAGATTGGGGGAATAACAGGACTAGACAACCATTATTCTACCGTCTCTATTCTCACACATCAGACCAACAATATGGAGAAAAAATCCACAAGTCTCGAATCCTACCTTTTTGGGGAAACAGAATCTATAGTCGCCGTAATCACTTCAGGACTGGACTAAATGACGACGGCGTGAGTGTGATCCAAAGTATGTACGATGCTTACGTTGATTGGCTCCAAGGCATTAAGGCGGGTTCTGCGATGCTGGCTGATTACGATGTGTTCACCCTTGGTATGAAGGGATTAGGAGAGAGGCTTCTACAAGACCAGGAGGAGGGAACCAATAAAGGAGAGCAGCAGATCATCAAACGCTCCCTTGCTTTGGATATGGGTAAGTCTGTGGTTCGGGGTATTTACTACGATTTGGAAAATGAGGAGCCAGGGAGTGTGAACCGTTCCTACGGTGGTGCTAAGGACATTATGGAATCCTTGGAAAATCGTTGGGCGGCGGTGTCAGGTATTCCCAAGTTTAAGTTGTTTGGGGAGATAGGGAGCCAGGGATTAACCAATAATCAAGGGTTAGCGATGCGATCGGAATGGGCAATTTTGGTACAGGATTATGCTCATGGTTGGGTTAGTAATCTGCGGAAGTTGCTAACCTATACTTTTTTGGCTAAGGATTCCCCATCAAAAGGCAAGCTTCCTGAACTATGGGATATTGAAGTGCCCTTCGACCTGCAACTAACTGATAGTGAGAGGATGGAATATGAAAAGTTAGCAGCTGAGCGATCGAAGATTTTAACAGAAATTGGAGCGATCGCACCAGAAGAAGTACGCACCGGCTATGAAGGTTCCCAGTTTTCTTCACATTATGTTTTGTCTGAGAAGGGAGAATCTGATAGAGAGGATATGATAGAACAGCGGAACGAAGTTCGGACAGATGATGCTGCGACCGTACAACGGATTATTGAGTGGAATGGACTGAAGATAGGACTGCAATATCTTCCCTTTCAGTTACGCCACGGCAAAATGCTGCCTGTCGGCTATGGACATATCCAGAAGACTAAGGGTGCTGATGGTATGGCATTGGATGTCTATGTGGGGACTAAGCTGAACTCACCAAAGATATTTGCGATCTCACAGATGATTGATGGAAAATTCGATGAGGAGAAACTCTTCATTGGTGTCGAGTCAAAGTCCGAAGCTGAGGCGATTTACAAACAGATAATGCCAGAAGAGTTTTTTGGTGGCATTAGGGAAGTGATGAGATCTCAAATAGAAATCAGGAATGATTCAGATAGATTGCTTACTGACGAGGAATGGGAGCAGCTGGCGACGGTGACAGCGGCAGATTTTATGGAAGTAGCAACGGAGTTGTAGGGAATGAAGAATTTAGAATTTAGAATTTAGAATGAGTGGTATCGCACTTAATCAATCAAGGTTACAGCAACCATTACTTATTTTGTGGTTAATGTGGATTGGTGGGCAAAAAGGGGTAGTTTATCAGTCCAATGGTTGAATATATTTGGTTTGCCCACCCTATTGGCTTATGTCGTGTATGAGTTTTAATACTCATATTAAGCACATAGATTCAACCCAAAAAGCTCTGCGAAGGATTTACCTATAATATCCGCTTCAAAGACTGGCAGCGATCGTAGTCTTTTACACAAGAGCGACGAGGATTTTCGTTCCAAACTTCTAGCAAGTTTATCAAGTCGGATAGCATCTGTATTACTGATCTCATGTTGTAGTACGTCATCGGTTGTTACGGCACCCCGCAGAATCGGGCGCAGCAAGTCGATCGAACTTCTGCGTACATCGCCATCCCGTATCAGCAAGGTAAGTATTTCACCTCGGAATTGATCGACAAAATCCGTTATCATTCGGCCACGTCTGGAAGTAGAGAGCCTTGCTTGGACATCACGCGCTAGCCCTGTGTTGATTCGAGTAGATGCTTTTGCCCGTCGTTCTCGCTCATTAAAAACCGTTGCTGCAACGAAGTTATTCATCGCCCCATCATTTTCATCTTCGGCCAGAGCATCGAGGTACGCCGCAAAACCACCACTGCAAAGTGTGTCAAGATCAAGGGCATTAAATACATTGCCAATCTTGCAAGCTACACCCCAGTTATTGGGGCCAGCATCATTACCTGCAAAATAAAGCCCAACCACTGGATTCAACACTGAATCTGGGTTTGGTTTAAATACTAATGAACCAGAATCACCTTTAATAGCAAAATTCGTACCCTTTTCCTTTGGCTCGATACGAATCAGATCACCCCAAATTGTTTCCTGCCAAACACCATTAATGCGAAAATCAAATATGTAACAGCCGTCAAAATGAGTGACTACTCCTTCGGTCAAGCCAGAATTTTGCCCAAACTTCTGGACTTCGTCCCCCTCTACAACAGTATCGATGACATAGATGGCTGGCCCGATATCCAACACTGTCAGATCTAAGAGATCTGTATTGTCTGGTGAGCCGATTGCTGCATCGGCTAGGTTGCAATCAGCTGGAGTTGGATTATTGGGTATTGGCAGGATTGATGCAGCTCTTTTGACTTGACCAATTCGGTCTTTGCCATAGAAGCCACCATCAACAGTTCCTGGCTGGATAATTTCTGCACCCACATCCATGCCAAAGACATGAGCATTGCTGAGCATTACTATGGTCTCGTCGGTCTTATCCCATACCCATCCACCTAATGTTCCATTCCCACCCGCACTCGAAGAACAACTAGAGCCACCTGGAACAGGTCGAAGGGTGCTTTCAGGATCATCCATATGTAACTGTCCACGAGGAGCCTCAATCACATCTGTTGGCACACTGATTTCAGTTGTTCCATCAGGGGTGAGTATGCACAGTGTTGTCGGCACACGTCGTTGGACAGGAACTTCCTCAATCGGTAGTTTACAGGCTGTGAAGACACACAGCGCCATTTGGTCGGTGTATTTACCCTTAATACGCTTTCGGCCAATCGCGAAACCGTAAACGCCATAAAGTTGGAACGGATTGGTACGTAAAAAACTTGGGAGAAACTGTTGCAGTGCAGCAGTTTCTAATCTCGCTTTATCTGAAATTGACATGATCTAACCTTGAAAATGGTTTTCGGAGAAACTAGTTAGGATACTTCACTGGCGCTCTTAACTTAAGAGTATGTAGTAATGGTTGAGTTCTTGACATTATCCGTATCCGTAGGGGTACTCTTCATTCACATGACCGATCAATTTTGGAGATGCGTCGATATTAGGAATTACTGAAAACTGCTTTATGTGAGGGTAATGGTTTGTTTGCGCACACTTTTACTATTATTAATAATGTTAGCAATTAATCGTTGCGATTGCAATTAATCGGGGGATAACTGGACTGGCATCTTGCCAGTTCCACATAAATTCTCTTTGCTGTTTTGGGAAGAGTGCTCATTCTTGTTTTTAGGCAAGAAAAACTCTTGTGCCTCCTGCCTCCTGCCTCCTGCCTTCTAATGCTTATTACTCATTACTCATTAGAGTTGTGGTAGCCTGAAGGGATGAGTTTACTACGCTTAGACAAATACACCCCTTTGCCGTGGGAGAAGAAAGCGGATGGCAGATACTGGACTCACATCACCCTAGGGGAGGTGGGTGTTCCTTTGACGTATCTTTCTCCAGATGAGAATGGTAAAGTTCAAAAGCGAGTAGAGGTTGTTACTGAAGAAGGCTTGCTCAATGATGAGTCGGTGCGTTCAGTCGTTGGTTTGCCGATTATTCTTACCCACCCCAAGAGTCGCCGCTATAATCTCAACCGCGATGGTTTAAAGGTTGGGCATTTGCTGGGAACAGTTGGCAGGGAAGATGGCAAGCTGATTGCTGAAGCTATCATTGATGATTACCGAGGGGTGGAAATTATCGATCGCTTGCTGGCAGAAGGGAAAACTCCAGAAGCTAGCTCTAGCTATTTGTTGAAGGATTTGAGAGAGCGAGATGATGGGGTTTTTGAGCAAATCAGATGGCTATATGATCATATAGCAGCACCACTCCTACCAGGATACTGCTGGCGAATGGGGGGTATGACCCCCCATAACAAATGCCGTACACAACCTTGAAGATACTTTTGAGTAGAGTAATCGAAATCTTCAAGGTATGACACTGCATCCACAAGAACACTGGGA
>JAAHGL010000290.1 GCA_010692635.1 Symploca sp. SIO2C1
TCCCCTGGACTCGCACTAGGGTTTGTTCAAGCTAACCTAGTGCGAGTCCAGGGGTAGGAATATCTAGCTTGCCCTCTCGACAAACTTGGCGTATTTCAGAAGGGTGAGAATATAAATTTAACATGGTTTGTTAATTGCTAATTGCTAATTGTTAATTGCTAATTGCTAATTGTTAATTGCTAATTGTTAATTGCTAATTGCTAATTGTTAATTGCTAATTGTTAATTGCTAATTGCTAATTGCTAATTGCTAATTGCTAATTGGGAATTTATCCCTTGTCTCCCTCTATATTCATTATTAATCTATGGGTAGCAGGATTTAATGAAATTTGTATAACAATATGAGGAATATGGACATCAAGCTCATTGAGCCGACTCAAGCTCCATTAGATTTGCTGCTTTTAGCTGATCCTTCAACTGACAGTATTGCCTCATATCTCCATGACTCAGTAATTTTCTTAGTAACTATTAATTCCAAGCCGGTTGCTGTATCAGCAGTGGTTGTCAAGGGAAAAATTGTAGAAATTAAGAACATTGCTGTTGCTACTCAGTATCAACACCGTGGTATTGGTAAAAAGTTAATTGAACACCTTAAGTTATTTGCACGAAAATCTCAGTTAGATGTCATCAAGGTTGGTACTGGAAACTCAAGCCTGCAACAATTAGCTTTTTATCAAAAATCAGGATTTAGAATCAAAGGTATTATAAGTGACTATTTTTCTAGTTATCGACCTGAAATCTATGAAAATGGCATACGATGTCTCGATATGATAGTGCTAGAGTGCGAACTTAGACAATAGACAAGGACAGGCAAGATGGCTGTTCCACAGGAGTTTTGTTGAGTTAAGCTCATCCCACCACTAAAGTACGTGGGATGCAAGCGTTATTTGTTGTTGGTTGTTAGTTGTTTGTTTAATACAAGTCTTTATTGTCTTATTCTCCACTCTGTGAACTCTGTGACTCTGTGGTTCCCTTCAAAACTCAAATAAAAAAATAAATGGGATAGTCATACAACCCATCCCATATCAAAAAAATTAAATTTCATCTGGGTTTATTCCCATGGCTCGTAAACGAGCAGCTAGTTGCTCAGCTCGCTGTTGAGCTTGCTCGGCTTGTTGTTGAGCTTGTGCAGCCTGTTGTTGAACTTGCTCAGCCTGTTGTTGAGCTTGCTCAGCTTCTTCTTGAGGAGTGGGTATCAAATCTCCCTCTAAAGTAGCCCAACGTAACCAAGTTGCTTCTACATCTTTATAGTAGCCTTGCCAACGCACCAAAGCTAAACCTAATTGCTGACTCACTAAACGCTCTTGTTCATCCTTATTTATCGGTTGATATACTCCATTTTGCAAGTTAAATCCTGCCCAATCTTCTGAATTGAAAGGGTCATACCAAAAATATTCTGGTACTCTGACCTTGTCTTGATAAACTTGCTTTTTCTTGGTTTTATCGTTAGTGGCTGTACTTTCAGACAGTAACTCAATAATGACATTTGGTGCTTGTTCTTCATCCCAAACTACCCAACTGCGTCTTTCTCCTTTAGGTACTCCGAGCACGACAAATACATCAGGACCACGGAAGTCTTCATTTTTCAGTTGAGCAGCACTGAAATAAAGAAACATGTTGCCGCCAACATAACCATCCTCCCGTTGAGCTAACCAAGAAAATAAGGTATCGATTAGCATTTGCATTTGCATAAAATGTCGCTGAGTTTCCATAGGAATACCGTCATCACAGGGAAGATCATACTGAGTCGGCAGTTGAGTAATAGCGACAGGAGCAGCTTCAGTAGTGATTGGTGACATTACCTTCTCCTTTGGTTCTAACTATTTAACTGTAACGCCAAGAGCTAGGCTAAAAGGGCAATTGGGGAAAAGAAATATCATTCTGCTATTTCTTTATTGAGCAAAATGTGCTATAGGAAGTTGCTCCATCAACTGTGGAACTGGCATCGGTGCCAGTGCTATTGACCAATTTTTGGTATATTGAGTTGAGCATTACCCAACACGAGCGATCGCTTGGTTAATTAACTCTACACCTTGCTCTACTGTCTCAACCCGACTTAACTGATGACGTAATTCCCCAGCACCAGGAAAACCTTTGGAGTACCAAGCCATATGTTTTCTTGCCTGACGGATACCGCGATTACCTTTATATTCCCAGAGAGCTTGTAGATGTTCTCGCGCACATACCAATCTTTCTACTAGAGTTGGCGGTGTTAGCTTTTGTCCTGTTTTCAGAAAATGATCAATTTCTCCTACTAAAAAGGGATAGCCTAGGGTTCCCCGGGAACACATTACCCCATCAGCACCAGTCTCTTCTAAGCATTTTAGTGCTGCTTCCACAGAAAAGATATCCCCATTAGCAATGACTGGGATCGAAAGAATTTCCTTAACTCGTCCAATCCATTCCCACCTAGCAGTACCATTGTAGCCTTGAGCTCTAGTACGTCCATGCAAGGTGAGCATTTGCGCTCCAGCATCTTCCATTCGCTGGGCAAATTCTAGAATATTGATTTCTTGCTCATTCCAGCCAATTCGGGTTTTTACTGTTACAGGTACAGCAACCGCCTGAGCCACAGTTTGTACAATTACCTCGGCGATTTCTGGTTGCCGCAAGAGGGAAGAACCGCCACCTTTTTTGGTAATTTTGTTAACAGGGCAACCCATATTAATATCGATGGTATCTGCTCCTTCAGCTACTGCTTTATGGGCTGCTTCTGCTAAGAAATCAGGACGACAGTCGAATAGTTGGATGCTAATGGGTTTTTCGTTGGGGTCTACCTCCATAATCTTAGGTAATTCCCTAGCATGGCACATCCCTGATGCATGTACCATCTCTGTGTACATCATTGACTCTGGAGCATAGCGCCGCACTAATCGTCGAAACACTAAATCTGTGACTCCAGACAGGGGTGATTGTAAAACTCGGCTGTTAACTTCAACGGAGCCAATTTTCAGGGGAGTAGCTAATTTTTGTTGTAATTGAGGAGAGAGAAGGGACATTTTTGATTATTTAGGGCTTGCTGAATAAGTCGATTGATTCGGGTTTTGAAGTAATGAGTAATAAGTAATGAGTAATGAGTAATGAGTAATAAGTAATGAGTAATAAGTAATGAGTAATGAGTAATGAGTAATGAGTAATGAGTCAAGAGCTCCCCAGGAGCGCTTCGCGCCCTCCAATTGATTGAGAGAAACAATTCTCTTCCCTGTTACCTGACTCGGAGACTCGGTGTTTATTTAGAGATTAGCTATTAGCCATTAGCCATTAGCCATTAGCCATCAAAGGCTTATTACTTAAAATACACTGTTGCGATCGCTCAATATAAACCTTAGCTGATTGATCCTGCTCATTCTGTTGCCATAGTGCCTCAAATACCAGTTGAGCTTCGGCAAATTCTTCTTGTTCAAACAGTTCGACTCCTCGCTCAAATTTTTCCTGGGTTTGCCTCTTAAATTCCTTGAGTTCATCGCTATCTCCTTCATAGATTTCAAACACCCCCACTGAAACTGTCTTTCCCTTCACCGTAACTCTACCCAAAAACCGATGGCTGTATTTTTCTGGTTCCTGCAACCTAGAAAGAGTTTGCTCGCTAACCAGAATCCCTGCTCCGTATACCTTCGTCAAGCCTTCTAAGCGGGAGGCGAGATTCACGGCATCGGCAATTACGGTACTTTCCATCCGCTGTTCCTCCCCAATCGTACCCACCATTAAACTACCAGTATGCAAGCCAACACCAATGGCAATTGGGGGATAGCCTTGAGCTTGACGCTCTAGATTAAACAGAGAAACTTGCTTTTGCATCTCAATTGCTGCAGTGATAGCATCATCAGCCGTCTGAGGAAACAGCGCCATCACGGCATCACCAATGTATTTATCAATAAAACCTTGGTGATTGCGAATTACTGGTCCTACCCTTTTTAAGTATTGATTGAGAAAATCAAAATTCTCCTTAGGAGACATACTTTCTGAGAGAGTAGTGAAGGAGCGAATATCAGAAAACAGCACTGTCATTTCTTGCTGTACCTGATCCCCTAACTGGACATCTACGATACTTTCTCTGTCCATAAATTGGAGAAATTCGTGAGGCACAAAACGACTATAGGCAAGGTTTATTTTAGACAGTTGAATGTGGATGCGCATACGTGCCAACAGTTCATTTTTCGAGACTGGTTTAGTCAAATAATCATTAGCACCAGCACTAAATCCTTCTACCAAATCTGAGACTTGATTTTTAGCAGTCAATAATACTATAGGTAATTCCGTAGCCGGAAACTTTTGACGCAGTACTTGACAAACTTCATAACCGGTCATTTTTGGCATCATTACATCCAGTAACACTAAATCTGGTTGCAAACCATCATTAATCAATGCTAGTGCTTCTTGACCATTCACTGCTTGAGTAATACCATAATTATGGAGAGAGAGATGATTGACTAGTACTTGCCGATTAACCGGTTCATCATCCACAATCAGGATGTTAAATTGATTAGTTGTTGGTTGTTGGTTATTGGTTGTTGGTTGTTGGTTACTGATTACTAAGGGAGGTTCAGAAGTTAAGATAATTTGGTCTTTCTCTGTCCTTCGCTCTGTTGTGACATCTTTCCCTCTTTCTTGAGATACTGGTAGAGTAAAAGTAAACTTTGAACCGTTTCCGGGTTTAGATTTGACCTTAATTTCCCCTCCATGAAGCTCCACTAACTGTTTAGTAACAGCTAAACCCAAACCAGTCCCACCGTACTCTCGAGAAATGGAACCATCAGCTTGTTCAAAGGATTCAAAGATGCGGTCTAGTTGATCTTCAGAAATACCAATTCCCGTATCCGAAACGGTAATTGCTAACATTGGCAGTAGTTCACCATTAGCGGTTAACTGTTGAGCTGCCACTTCAATCATACCAGCTTCTGTGAACTTAATGCCATTACCCACCAAGTTATACAAAATTTGTTGCAGTCGATTTTCATCAGCTGCAACTAGTGGTACATCAACAGGAATGGAGTTTACGAGCTGCAATTTTTTATTCCCAATCAAAGGTTGAGCAAGAGTCAATACTATATTAGTAATCTCTCGCATTCCCACTGGTTTAATTTGCAGAGAGATATTGTGATGTCTGAGTTTAGAAAAATCCAACAGGTCATTGACTAGTTGCGTCAGTCTTCTGCCACTAGCAACAATGAGAGAAAGATTATCAACAGTTGGCTGAGATAATTTACCTGTAGCTCCATCAACTAGAGATTCAGCAATACCAATAATACCATTGAGGGGAGTACGTAGTTCATGGGAAGTATTAGCTAAAAACTCATCTTTGAGCTTATCCATCCGTTGTAAGCTACTATTTTGTGCTTCGAGTATCTTGGTTTCAGTAAATCGGCGCTCTAGGATGGATAACAGAATAAAGATAAAGATAAAGCTTCCAACCGGATAGAGCTCATGATACCAATCTAAAGGAGATGCAAACAGATAATTTAACGCATCATGAAAAGCACATAAATTCATGATTATAAATCCGATCACAAATAATCTGGTATCACGATTGCCATTCTTTGACATCTTGAAAGCAGTTGCAAGTAAAATTAGGTCACTAAGCAAGAATAACAACAGAGCTGGATATAGAGCTTGCTCCCAAGAAATAGTTTGGCTAGATACCAATGCGATCGCAATTCCTAGATAAACCAGTTGAATTTGCCATAAACGCCGGATAATTGACTTAAATCCAGCACCAAACATTTGCTCAAAGAAAATATAAGCACTAATAGGTACGAGATAAAAAGATGTATGAACAATGAAGTCACAAAAGTCATGATTCAAAAGTAAAGCCCTAAAATCAGAATCTAGAGCCTGAGGAATACCAACACAAATTACTAAAGAGCTAAAAGCAAAGTAAACATTTTTTGTTTGCCTTCTGATGCCTACAAATATAGAGATTATTCCAAAAATCGTAAGCAAAACTCCTAACAGAGAATCAATCTCTTTAAAAAACATCCTTTTGATTAAAGCTGCTTGAGAACCGACCAAAACTCGTTCAAACAAGCCAATATTAATAGAAGTAGTAGAGCCAGCATAAACGCGAAAGAACAGGGTTTTGCCAGGAAAATCTGGTGGCAAAAAAACTAGAGGTAATTGGTAACCATCAAAATCTAGCTGAGCCGCACTAGATGAATTGAAATGAAAGTATTGATAAATTGGCTCACGATCAAGATAAGCTGCTACTAAGTGGGGTACTGCTTTCAAATAAAGACTGGGAGACTGCCATTGTCCCTCTGGTAGGGGTACACGCAACCAAACAAATTCCTCTGTTCCTAGCTTTTTCAACTTGGTAGGAATCTGAAATGATTGCCAATCAAAACCCTCAATCTCCTGCTGAGTCAAAGCTGGAATACCAGACTCATCCAGGGGCAAATCTCCCCAGTGGTATTGCCATCCTTCGCTAATCTCTACAGGCGGTAAATTATGAGTTAGCTGAGATTGTGCTTGACTGGGTGCTATATTCCATTGCAGGTGACTGAATACAATCAGTAAGCAAGCGCCAATACATAACCCAATATACGCGCAGCTTTGACGAAATGACCGTCTCATTAATTCACTCTCCTATGTAGCAAGATTGAGGAAATTGAGGTTGCACTCATCTAAGCTAACTCTGCGCACCTACTACCAGCCAGTGAGCGGCAGTATGAAGTATTGAAAATAGCCAACATGCTCAGCTTTGTACCCTAACCCTGGTAATTATCATTTAAGCTAATTCTTGAATGCCAACTTTTGAGGAGCATCTATAGCGATAATGGTATGCCACAGGCTATGTTGGAGTACATTGTAGATTGTTTCTCTTTGTTTCAGTCTATTTAAGCAATTATCTTAATAACCTACAGTAATAGGAATGATTTTTAATAATTATACAACTATAGGCAATTTGATTAATAAATTCCATATCAACTATACTGAAGGAAATTATATTCCTGCAACTAAAGTAAAAATTAGTAAATACTTTCTCGTAGATTTGCAATTAGTAATTAACGACAGGGTTTTTGAAAATTCTCAGGAGGCGATTTGTGAAAGTATAATCTATCCTATTTTGAAAGAAGTATGGAAACCATATAGAAAAAAACTTACTCTGTGGAGTCATCAACCTTTAAGTCCTGGTAATGAGCTATCATGGGTTCCTGATTATTTAATCACCAAACAATCACCTCTCGGTAGGGTTGTTTTAGATAATCCCTATTTTGTAATTGTTAAAGTCACCCAAAACGGTGTCAATGAGGTTTGGGGAGAATGTTTAGCACAATTAATCGCTACTCAACGCATAAATTGCACTAAGGAAAAAGCAGTTTTTGGTATAGTATCTAATGGTATTACTTGGGAGTTTGGGAGATTAAAATCAAATACTTTTGCTAAAAATAATAAAATTTACACAATTAGAGAGTTAGATAAGTTAATGGCAGCTATTAATTATATTTTTCATTATTGTTACTTGGAAATGGAAAGTCAAGAAGTAGTGTATTAGTTACTGGGTAACACCAGTGATGGAATGAATGAACCACAAAGGCACAAAGAGCACAAAGTAAGAGGGTGAGAATATGGAAGTATCGCAATCAGTTTTATTTTATCTAGGGATTAGTCTTGGCGCTGTTTTAAG
>JAAHGL010000291.1 GCA_010692635.1 Symploca sp. SIO2C1
GTAACCCTTATGATGCAAGAGTCCGTCCTTGCATCATAAGGGTTACCAAATTGAAAAAGTTCCTGACGATTGCCTTGATTATCAGTGGTATATATGTAGTAATCCCCATTAACCAATCCTTTGGTTTCATCAATAAACAGTCTTCCTTCATGTCTTCTGGCTACTGTGATTCCTCCCTCTTGGTAACCGAAAAAAATAGCATGAATTGAATCAAATATTTTCAGGTGTCGCCAGAGATATAGCTCTAGGGCTTTACGATTTTTCACATCCAGCAGATCAAGATTAATCGCAGCAGTAAGAGTTTGGTTGATTTTGTGAGGTGTATCCAGATATTGTTGTACTTCCTGCTCAATGCGATCGCTAATTTCACTCTGTAACTGATTAGCGAGGTCATTTACTGCTTTTTGTCCGTTTCTAAAGGAAAGATATCCTACAAGACCTACTGCGGCAAAGGTTTGCAGTACGAAGGGAACAATAAGAACAGTTCGGAGGGTAACCTTTCCAGAAATTTTCGCTCTGAAACGGTTTAGAGGTTTGATTAACATATTTTAGTCATTAGTCATTAGTCATTAGTCATTAGTACAAAGGACATGCAATCCCACGACTTGCATTACGTGGGATGAGCTTAAAATTTTTCCGTGCTTTAGCTTTATTTGATATTTGTTTCTAAATCAATCTCAAAAAAATCATTATGCCAGTTAAAAGCTACACACTGTGTTGTTCGCCAAACCAATTCTTCTATTTGTTGTTTGTTGAATTTTTCTTCTAATGCCTTAAAAATTCGTTGTCGATGCTCATAAATGATGCGTTGGGGAACCTGATGTGCTTTGGCATAAGTTCCTGACCATACTAAATGATAAGCTAAATCGATTACTAGATTATCAGTATCATCAAACAAGGAATTATATTTCCAAGCTGGTCCATCAGTCAAACGAATATTGTCTAAAACTTCTAGCTGTTCTGGTGAATAGCCCTGTGCTGCTGCTCTAGGAGAATGATGGGATACACAATATTCACAAGTCATTAAATTAGATGCCACAACAATTGCTATTTCATAATGTTTAGCAGCTACTGGACTTTGTTTTTTAATAGTTAAAAGTTGTCCCCAAACATGACTCAATATGATCGGAGAATTAGCCATGGTACTCCACAAATTTTTGAACTGCGGATAATTTTCCTCGCAGGCATCCCAGATTTGTTGTATTTCTGGGGATAAGGTGTCTCTTGTAGTCGGTGTGAGCAAGGACATAAATTTTTAATTTTTAAGTATTAACTTCCTTCTATTAAAGCAACTTTGCTAATGAAAGTCATATCCTATGCATTTAACTGACATTCCGCACCTTCAGTTAGAACAATCAGTATTTCCTCTCCCCCTGTTCCCCTCCTGGGAGGGGAACAGGGGTGGGTTCTGCTCCCTAAAATCGGTCGTGTGACAGCAAGTGCTATTATTCAGTGGACAAAACTTTGAAAACTCGTAGCTGAAAACTGATAGCTAATTATGGTTGCAGTCGCAATTCTAGCAGCGGGACGCGGAACCCGGATGAAATCTGACCTACCTAAGGTGTGCCACAAGTTGGGTTCACTTTCTATGGTTGAACGAGTACTGGAAAATTGTCTAGGGGTTGAACCTTTGCGGCGTCTGGTAATTGTTGGCTATCAAAGTGAGCGGGTCAAACAATCTTTGGCAGCCTATTCTGGTATAGAATTTGTTGAACAAACACAACAGCTGGGAACAGGCCATGCTGTTCAACAACTCTTGCCCTACCTGGAAGATTTTACTGGAGACTTACTAGTCTTGAATGGGGATGTACCTTTATTGCGCTCTAATACGATCAAGCATCTGTTAGAAACTCATCAAACCCATCAAAATGCTGCTACCCTCCTTACTGCCAAAATGCCCAATCCCCAAGGATATGGGCGCGTTTTTTGTGATGACCAAAATCGGCTGACACAGATTATAGAGGATCGGGACTGCACAGCAGCTCAAAAGCAAAATCATCGTATCAATGCCGGTGTTTATTGCTTCAATTGGTCTCAACTGGCAGAAGTACTACCGAAATTGCAAGCGAATAATGACCAACAGGAATATTATCTGACGGATGTGGTTAATTTCCTAGACCCAGTGATGGCAGTAGATGTTGAAGACTACCAGGAGATTCTAGGTATTAATGACCGCAAACAGCTAGCAACAGCTTATGATATTTTGCAAACCAGGGTCAAAGATACTTGGATGAAAGCAGGGGTAACTTTAATTAACCCAGACAGTATTACTATTGATGACACAGTAGAATTGCAACCAGATGTAATTATTGAACCCCAAACTCATCTGCGAGGTAAGACAAAAATTGGTTCTGGCACAAGGGTTGGACCAGGGAGTTTAATTGAAAATAGCCAGTTGGGTGAGAAGGTGACAGTGCTGTATTCGGTAGTGAGTGATAGTGTGGTTAAAGATAACACTCGCATTGGTCCCTACGCTCATCTACGGGGTCAAGCAGAGGTAGGAGAAGCCTGCCGCATTGGCAATTTTGTCGAAATTAAAAAGACTACAATAGGCGATCGCACTAATGCAGCTCATCTATCTTATTTGGGAGATGCTACCCTGGGTAATCAGGTAAATATTGGCTGTGGTACAATTACTGCTAACTACGATGGGGTGAAGAAGCATCCTACCAAAATTGGCGATCGCACAAAAACTGGTTCCAATAGTGTTTTGATTGCACCAATCACCCTAGGAGAAGATGTTACGGTGGCTGCTGGCTCAGTAATCACTAAAGATGTTCCTGACGATAGCTTGGTAATTGCTCGTACAAGTCAGGTGGTTAAAAAAGGTTGGCGAATGAAGTCTTAGGAGTTGCGCAAAAATAACTTACCTATTTAGGGCTTGCTGCATAAGTCAAATGGGAGCATTTGAGGAAGTAAAAAGTAACGAGTAACAAGTAACAAGTAACAAGCTTTGAGTTAATCTCAACGAAAGTGCAAGGTTTTTGAACTAAAAGATACCATTTCCTTGCACTTGGGCTCAAAACCCGCCCAACGCCATCCCCAGGTTAATGCAACCAATCCCCAATTATAAATTCCCTTGGTTATCGCTTGGGCGGGTTTTGTATTAAGACTTTCACCAAATGTGTTGACGGTGATCCTAAACCCGCCCCTACGGCAATTGATCTTGTCTGTTTTGGGTATCTAATTCACATTATGCGTAACTTATAAATTGGTAAGTTATTTCTGCGCGCTTCCTTAAGTAAGTCTCAAGAGCCAAGTTTAAACGCTTCAACAAACAAACTGTAAGTAAAGCCAACTTTCAGAGAATTGACTATTTCAGGCAACCAGGAGGATCTATTGAATCCTTCTGTTGTTTGCCTGCGTCGATTATTACCATAAACAATCCTGCTAGCCACTTCTGTGAACAGAACTAATATAGCAGCAGCAATCACGTCCCAACCAGCTGTTTGTCCAACAGTGGTGGCAACCCCTGTTCCTAGGAAAAAGCCCCAGAGGAAGCTAATCAAAGACAAGGAGATACGTCGCCAGGGATTAGTCAACCATAGTCCTAGCCGTGTCAAAATGGCACCAAACAGATTATTGAGACGGGTATTTTGCATTGCTCAACCTGATATTACAGCGGTTTTCATCTAAGTATAGAGTTGTCTTTTGGAGGCAGTCCCGATGAAAAATTTTTCATCGCCAGGTTATTAAAGTAGATTCTTCCCTTTTCCCTGTTCCCTGCTCCCTACTTACTTACAGCATTTCTCAGTCTAGTGAGGTACAGAGCCTATTCCCCATTCCCGATTCCCCATTCCCGATTCCCAAAAACCAGGCTCTTTGTACCTCATCTAAATGAAAAACGCTGTAATTCAATTCTTCCCATATTAAGGCTTGCATAGTTCATCTAGATAATCCCTAACTAAAAGTTCTACGAGCAATGGATCTAAATTACCATGGTGAAATTTGATAGCTAAAGGCACTGTTAATTTTTTCTTGTTGTCGTAGGTTCTCTTGCCAAAGTAGAAACAACTCTGGGTGCTTCTACGATATGTATGCATCGCAAAACTTGAAAAATCTAAGGAAGGAAGATTACCAACAAATTGACCTAATTGGTAAGCAAATTCTCTACTCTTTGGTAAGATAGCATGAGACAGAATGCTGTCTTTGCTATTTTGGTATAGTTGAGAAAATTCAAGCCATCCTAATTTTGTAGCATTATTGATAACTATTTCTCCGAATCGAGATTTACCTCCAACTGCTATTGGATAAAATAATGGTGGGTTGTTAACTTGATACCATTTTTCGTTAATATATCTCCACCAAAAAGGAGGATGTTTTTTTAGTGCTTTAAGTAATTTCCAGATTAAGAAAGACGTAAAAGTTGAATATTCATTTTGGAAATTATCTTGATAATTCTTCTCGGCATCTGTTAAATCTAACTTTAAAGTAATATCTAAATAGGGATTTAATATTTTTGTTTCGTCAATAAAATGTTCTAGTGCCCAGCCTACATAAGTATTTTGGTATTGATTAGTATTTAAGATATTGGCTTCGTATTTATCTAAATAGTAATCTAAATCTTCCATGTATCACTCAATATAGCTCCCTCCTGTTCCCTGACAAGGGTAGGTTTTTTACTTTCGGGTAGGGATAAGACAAGGTGGACAAGGTAGACAAGGTGACAAGGGAGGAAAACCGAACAAAATGCTGTTTGGTTCGCAAACATCATTGATGCTGAAAAGCCTAGTTTTTCATCAAAAATCTTCCTTGTCTACTTTCCTACTTTCCTCCCTTGTCTGATCTTCACCGAATTATTAAAAACCTATCCTTGTGAGCCTCCTGTTCCCCTCCTCGGAGGGGTTAAGGGTGGATTGATGCCCCTCTCCCTTCTGACAAATTACACTAGTGCAATATTACCACCAGTACATCTAAAATATTCCGTAGGTAAACAAAAACAGTGAAAATCTTTCATGAAATTGCTAATCAGCAACGATGATGGGATCTTGTCTCTGGGTGTTCGCAGCCTCGCTGATGCTCTTGCCGAAGTAGGTTATGATGTCACCGTTGTTTGTCCCAACCGAGAGCGTTCTGCTACAGGTCATGGTCTAACTTTACACGAACCCATCCGTGCTGAAGTTGTCAATAGTATTTTTCATCCCAAAGTCACCGCTTGGTCTTGTTCAGGAACTCCTTCAGACTGTGTGAAACTGGGGTTATGGGCGTTAATGGAAAGCTCACCGGATTTAGTGCTTGCAGGTATTAACCACGGTTCTAACCTGGGGACTGATATCCTCTACTCCGGCACCGTTTCAGCGGCAATGGAAGGGTTCATTCAAGGAATTCCCAGTATCGCTTTCAGTCTGGCTAGCTATACTTCCAAAGAGTTTCAAGTAGCAGCAATGTTTGCCCAAAACCTAGTTAACCAGATTTGCAAGCAACCGCTAACGGAGCCAACGTTACTCAATGTTAATGTACCACCAATACCACAGTCGGAAATAGCAGGAGTTAAAATCACCCGTCAAGGAATTCGTCGCTATACTGAGACTTTTGAGAAACGAGCTGATCCGCGAGGTAAAACTTATTATTGGTTAGTTGGTGAAGCCATCGAAGATGTGGAACAACCAGATCATCTCCATCTTCCTCCTGAAATACCGACAGATGTTCAGGCAATTCGCGATCGCTATATTTCTGTGACCCCTTTGCAATACAATCTCACTGATGCAGCAGGGGTTCATTGTTTACAACAGCAAGGACTGGGGGTTGGGAATTTAGAATTTAGAATTTAGAATTTAGAATTTAGCTCAGATACCAAGTCCAATTAACCCAATCATAGTTACAGCGATCGCTAACAGAGCTACCCATATAAATTGATTATCTTTGGTGTTAATCTGACTGGGATCTACTGGTTCTGGTTCCCATAGTGCCTTGGGATTGCGGTTAGCGATCGCAAAATTACTACTACCACGACTGGCTCTAGGATCACTGTCTGCTATTTGTGCTAAATCTGGAATTTGAGTCATCCATTCGGCTCGTCGCTCCAACTGAGGAGCTTCCAGAATGTAGAGTAAGTTTTTGCTTTGTTTACGAGTTTCTAAATCAGGATGCTTATTCAAACCCTTACAAAGTGCGATCGCTTCTTTTGCTTGTCCGTTAGCTTGATAAGCTGTTACTAACCAAATTTGCACCTCTCCCCCTAAGCGAGAATTACGATTTACCAAAGCGGTTGCGGCTTCAAGGCACTGCACGGAAATACGATACTCACCGGCTTCAAATGCCGCTTTCCCTGCTTGGTACTCAATACGGAATTGTTCTTGCTCTTCTGAACTCACTTTTTTATTGGGAAATTCCTTACTGAAATTTTGGGAACCAAATTTATCATAATACGTCAGTTACTGTTATTCTTCTAAAGCCTTCGAGGTGACACCATGCTCTCAACATCTCCATCTCGACAAAATTTTTGGCATCGGTTTGGGCTGACTAAAACTCTCACCCCCTTAACTCTACCCTTAACTCTAGGAGTTGCCCTCCTGACTGCCTTGGGAATAGCAATGGAGACTAAACCATCCCTTGCTCAGTCACAACAGTACGATGGTTATACTTACCGCAGAACGATTTCCATTCCTAGGCGGGTTCGTTCTACCTATAGCTATCCTACTCCAAGATCATCCTATCCTTATGATCGCTACGACCGAGTAGTGGATCATGATCATCATCATCATTCAGGATCATCCCATTCTCACAGTCATCACCACCATGTAAGAACTCAAAACCATCCCTATTCAGGAGGACCTTATCATTATGATCGCTACAACCGAGTGGTAGATCATGGTTATTATCGTGGCAACTCGCCCTATTACTATGACCGCTACAACCGAGTGAGGAGAAAGTTTCCCCATTTTCCAAGGTATAACAGAAGGAGACACAGTGGTTCACGATTAATCTTTGATTCCCCTGGAGTAACAATTCGCTTGGGGCGATAAAGGAAAATTCATTAATGGATAATCAATAATGGATAATGGATAATGGATAATGAATAATGGATAATTACAAGAAGGTTAAAACCGAGAGGACTGAATATAAGGAAGTCTCAAGCGCACTTTTTTCTCCTTTTAAGGAGAGGCTTTAAACCAGATTGAACAATTATCAATTATCAATTATCAATTATCAATTGGTAAGGGTTGGTAGGGTGAGCAAAATTAGGGAAGGAATTTCTAGCGAAGTATCCTCTCAAATCATTAATTTTCCTTTGTTTCCCTATCTCCCTATCTCCCCATTTCCCCACTTAAGAATGTAGTGCGAGCCTAAGATTGCTTTAGTAGGAATTACTCACCATTGCTTGCATCGGAGGATTAGCATCTAGAAACACTAGAGTTCCTCAATCTCTTCTCTAGTGAGTCCTGTTGCTTCTGCGATGGTCTCAATATCTATTCCTTTCTGTTTAAATGTTCTGGCTACATTAACCTTTTCCTGCTGTTTACCTTGCTCGATACCCTGCTCGATACCCTGTTGTTTACCCTGCTGGATACCCTGCA
>JAAHGL010000292.1 GCA_010692635.1 Symploca sp. SIO2C1
CTCTCGAAAGTATCTACCTGCTTTTTAGTCGGCTTAAGCTTAAATTCGTATGTCAGATTAAACACTCTTTTTCACCTCCAGAGATTAATTATACCCTCTGGAGGTTGCTCCCGAGCACATCTGTTATTGAGAAAAGCTTGATATATCGATTGTAGTTGACTTATTGGTGGTCTAGCTCGACTCGGAGAAGGTCTTATACCAAATCCGGTTATTATGGGGTACTTATCAAAATCCCCAAATCTTTTCCAGACAAAGGCTTTGATTTTTTTTAATAGACCCTTGGTAAAGCGGATTTGGTATTATACTCAGAAAGCTTAGCTATCGTCATGAGAAAAGAAAAAATACACGGCGCATAAATGCGCCTTCGCTACATCCCACCCTTAAAAGTGGTGGGCTTTGCTCGATGTTCTGTAACCCATTGGTTAAGGGAAGTAATCAAAGTTCGAGTCAACCAGAAAGATAATTCACTCAATAGCCTGAAACCCTCTCAGGGATGGCTGGGCTCTTTTATGATTGGCAAGGGAGACGGCAGTGCTCCCTATCTGTCATCCAACCAGTTGCAAAATACCCAAGTTAAAGCCGCTGCTCCTGCTCCCGATAATCCCGCAGCCTTCAGCTGGTTCCCTAATGAGGCTTCTGCTCGTGCATGGAGCAACTTTTCTGCCAATGGAACTATTAGCCAGTCTTCCTTACCATTATCAGTTTATACCTCTTCCCTTCCCGAAGCAGGAGTTGGGACAAATTATTCAGCCAACCTAGTTCCAGAAGGGGGCGAGAAGCCCTATTCCTGGGAAATAACAGCGGGATTACCTGTAGGGTTGACCCTTCAGAGTTCAGCAGGGACAATCAGTGGCACACCCACGACTCCTGGTGTCGCAACTATCACTGTTAAATTAACCGATAACAAGAATACTTCTGTGACGAAACAATTGACTTTGAAGGTTCTCAATGTTCAGGAAAACACAACTCCTGAGATCACCTCTCAATCTATACCAGACGCTGTGAAAGGGCAACCATTTAGCTTTAAACTTGCTGCGGAAAAAGGTAATGGTACCCTTGTTTGGAAACTGGTTTCAGGGAATTTGCTCAACGGCATTACCCTATCTGATGATGGAGTGTTATCGGGAACAACGGTTGATGTTGAAACCCGTTCATTTTCTCTCAAAGTCACTGATAAGGATGGCGATTCAGATACCCAAATGTTCACTCATACCTCACTCGCCGGTGGTGTGGGAATTAAGCAAAACCCTCAGGGCGTGACAAGTAAGCCCAATTCTTGCTTAACAAAGCTTTTTAACCTAAGACGCGGGGATGCAGAGGATTAACTCATCCCCCGGCTAAAGCACAGGAGATTTCGTGTTATTTGTTGTTAGTTGTTGGTTATTTTTACAAAAAACAAATAACAAATAACAAACAACCAAGCGTCGGGAGTATGTCACCATAGGAATTGAGCTCTTTTTTCCAGAAGATCTGTGCTGTTTGATCAAAATCCTGCCCGATTTGCTATTTTAGCCACTTGCCTACTGAGTTTGTTAACCTCTTGTAGCAAAGAACTTGAGCGTTCCTTAGCTCCAGACGCTAATCTGACACAGAACCAAGATATTCTTGATAAGCCATCTCCAAAGAACTCTCAGACTCCCAAATCAGACCAAATACCTAAGGATTTTCCTGCTGAGATGCGTTATCCTCGAGCTCGGTTAGAGACAGTCGAGCCGCTGAGTGAATCAGAAGCTGAAGGTAAGCTAACGATTTGGTCATCCTCTGACCCCAGCAATGTTATCCTGAATTTTTACCAAAGTGCCTTTGAATCCAACAACTGGCAAATTATCTCTGAGCCAAAAGAAGGGAAGCAAGGGACTTTTGTTGCTCGTAAGCAGGAATTAGAAGTTACCCTATCTCTACCCTCTGGTAAAGATACCAACCCTGAGGAAACATCTTCCTCAACTAAGCCAGAAACTGAAACGAACCGAAGTCTGACAGAATTTGATCTTAAGTATACCCGTAATACTGAGCAAGAGACAGCACAGCAATCTAGCTTAGAAAAAGATAAATCACAAGAGGAATCTGACTCGGAAAAAGAGGAACCAAAGGAATCTTCAACAGAATCGCAGGATTTTAGTGACCTTGACGAGGTTCCCGAAGAATTACGTCAGTACATT
The DNA here is from genome assembly GCA_010692635.1 of Symploca sp. SIO2C1. Lineage (GTDB taxonomy): Bacteria > Cyanobacteriota > Cyanobacteriia > Cyanobacteriales > Coleofasciculaceae > Caldora. The sequence goes on from JAAHGL010000292.1 coordinate 2,160, forward strand.
GAAGATTTGGCAGCTTTGGGAGTATTAACTGTTTCAGCATCTAATTCTGAAGATAACTCTGATACTAAAACTACTAAATTTGAACCAAATAAAACCATCAACCGTGGGGAATACGCTCGTTGGTTAGTTGCTGCCAATAATAAAATACATACCAACAGTCCAGGAAAGCAAATTCGTCTAGCTCCACAAACAGCTAAACCAGCTTTCCAAGATGTCCCCAAAACTCATCCAGATTTCCCCAGTATTCAAGCATTAGCAGAAGCTGGATTAATTCCTAGTCCTCTAAGCAACGATGCTACAGCAGTGGCATTTCGTCCAGATGCTCCCTTAACGCGGGAAAATCTTATTTTGTGGAAGGTTCCTCTAGACATTCGTCAGGTATTACCTAAAGCTTCCGTTGAGGCAGTGGAGCAGACTTGGGGTTTTCAAGATACTGCTAAGATTGACCCAAAGGCATTGCGAGCAGTATTAGCTGATTTCCAGAATGGGGATTCTGCCAATATCCGCCGATTGTTGGGTTATACAACCTTATTCCAGCCAAAGAAACCAGTAACTCGCGCAGAGGCAGCCGCCGTGCTTTGGTATCTTGGTTCCCAAGGGGAAGGGATATCTGCTCAAGAAGCCATAGATACAGGGAGCAGGGAGTAGGGAGTAGGGAAGAGGAAAAGATATTGTTTCTCCCATTCAATGTCAGGTGCTCATTACTTGTGGAAGCCTAGAATCTTCTACATAGCTCAGAATTTTGCTAATTCTATTTTCCCAAGAGAACTGGCGCACGAAATCTAAATTATCTGTATACCCTTCTATTTTCCTGGGATAGTTTGCCAAAGCTTGTTGAATACATTGAGTTAATTGAGTTGGATTATCTGGTTCGCACCAACCCGCGATCGCATTGCTTGATTTAAACTCCATTAAAGATGGAATTTCCGTCGCCACAATTGGGGTTCCAGATGCCAGATAATCGAACAGTTTCAAGGGAGATGTTGTAGCTGCAGCGTTCCCAGAGCGGTGAGGATGAGCCAAGATATCAGCAGCTTGTAGTAAACTAGCTAATTGATTTTGTGGTATATGACCTAAAAATGTTACGTTTTGAGTCTGCTGGTCTTGGGCTAGTTGCTGATAATGTTGTACCTCAGATTCATTACCACCAGCAAAGGCAAATTGAACTTGAGGCATTTCTTTTGCCACTTCAATAAGTAAGTTAATACCTTTAAACTTTCGCAGCGCTCCTGCATAAACGATTAAGTACTGTCGTTCCTCACCTAGTAGTTTTTCGCGCCATTCCTGAGCTGCTTCGGGATGTCTCACCAGAAATACCTGATTGAAGCCGTTATGAAGTCTGATGACTTTCTCTGGAGGCATACCATGCTCAATCATGCTTTCTCGAACCGGTTCAGCAACTGTAACTGCAATTTGCAAGAGGGGGTTATGGACAACTTCTGGCTCGAATTGCTTTTGCTCTTGGTGATGGTGTTCATAAATAGCTGGAACTCCATGTTTAATCGCTACTTTGACAAAGTTCCAATCTCTTGTATGTACAATTTTAGTGTAAGGAAGAATATGAATGGGAAAATAATACTTACAGACTACAGTACTAGTATTAGTCCACTTACTATTGATCCGACCAATAGGCCATGGTGTAGGTAGAGGAGCAACTTTTAGCTTTTCCTGTAGATTGTAGAGTTGACTAAGTTTTGCTTCTGGATTTCTGGGATGAAATGGCCGAATCAAGTTAATAGGATTTAAACTGGGCAATCCTTGCTGTAAAAAACATAAAACTGTCGAGTAACCAAGATTGGCAGCTGCATTGGCTGAATTGCTCACTTGAACAAGGTGAGCTTGGGGTTGAGTTAAAATATGTCGAGTAAAAAATATATAGTGTTTAGTCATAACAAGTGCTCTGAAGAAACAGTGGAACTGGCATCTTGCCAGTGGTTCTGAAGAAACAGTGAAACTGGCATCTTGCCAGTAGCTCTTAAGAAACAAGAGAGTAGGGAAGAGGAAAAAACTTTTTTTGATATGATTTTATTTTTTAATCAATTCCCAAAGAGAAGCTTTGACATCGTAAACAGGCTCTAGCTTCTGTTCCCATTTGTTCACAAGTTCCACTTTATAATTTGGTTGTTTCTCAAATTCATTTAGTACTTGCCTAGAAGGATTATATAAAAAAACATCACTAAAACTATCAATAGCTTTAGGTATAACTAACTGCTTACGTACTTCCCCGTTGGGCATCTCCACAGGTTTGCGAGTTAACCAATTAAACTGCACTTTTTGCTCCAGTAGATAGGACAAAGACATGATTTCTAAACTATTACTGATCAAAAGTGGTTGACTAGCTTGGTTAATTACCTGAGCTACCTGAGGATGATTAACACTAGTGTACTTATTCCACCGAAATTCTGCTTGGGAACTGATGGCACAAGAGACAATCCCACTAGAAATCACTATGATCATAACTAGCCGCCAACCCATTTGTCGCCAACCTCCCAGAGAAACAGAAGAAATTTTAGTTGCTAGCAGGTAAGCCACTGCTAATTGAATGCCTAAACAACAGGGAATAAAATAACGCAAAACCGTTGAGCGCTTCCCTCCCGTAATTATGTCTGGCAAAACAAGGACAAATGTGGTCACCCCCATCAGTATTAAAATAAACAGATATACCTTAGCTGGAGTCTGACGACAGAGAAAGTAAATTGAATATGCTAGTAGAATTACTAACATTAAGTAGATCAATAAATTGATTGCTCCTAAGCCGTAGTCTAAATCAAGAAAAAGACGACTAAGATTAAGACCCCAATTTTCAATTAAAGATGGTATAGATACTTCCTGTTGCGTCCAACTAGTTTTGCTAGTAACCTTAGATAAGTTGGTATTAGAAACATAAAACCAAGGTAAAAAAATTATCAGCCCCACCAACGAGGTTAGGAGATAAGCAATAACTGTCTTAGTTAAGCGTAAGCCTTGAGTTGCTACGACATAAATACCATGCCCAAGAGCAACCAATACAGAAAACAAAAAAGTATATATTCCTGCTACCAAGGTTACTCCATAAATTACCCAAGCAAACACCATATTTCTGGTATTGCTTAACTTGGTGATACGCATTGCCCGTAAAAGAGCTGCACTGGAAACTAAGATGAGTACTGTCCATAAACTATACTGCCTTGCTTCTTGGGCATACAGTACCTGAAATGGAGAAATAGCTACTAAGGCAATTGCTACCCACCCTGTTAGAGATGATCCAAATAATTCTTGGCAGAGCCAATAGATGCCAGGAAAAGCCAACAAACTAATTAAGGCAGGCAAACTTCTGGTTACCGCCACTGAGCTACCAAACAACTTTGCCCAAAAATGGGCGATCGAATAATATAACGGTGTATGTTGAGGCTCTTCAAAAGCCAAACCTTTAATAGTGCCAATGACATTTTTATCAGCATTAGCACGCTGATACTGATGTAAATCTTTAATCCCAACTATGTCGTTCTCAGAAAGTTGGTTAACCATTTCCGATAATCGATAGCCAGAAATCCTGAGGGAAGTAAAAGTCTCATCAATCCAGTACAGTTTACTGTCTAGATTAGCGAATCGGAAAAATATTCCTAGTACCAACACTGCAACGATGAAAAATCGTAGCCAAGTTGAGCTCAATCCACGATTTTGGTTTAATTCATTTGCCATTACCTACTACCTATTGATACTGAATCCGGATTAAAAAGCTTTTACTTTTAAGAAACACTCTGGCTAATTGCTAATTGCTAATTGCTAATTGCTATTAAGTATTAATGTACTGGTACAAGTCTGAGTTTTACAGTAAGCCTTCTTCCCTTGGAGCCTTCTGCCTCCTGCCTCCTGCCTCCTGCCTTCTGCCTTCTGCCTTCTGCCTCCTGCCTTCTTATACTAGTTTGGTGAACCACAAAACAAGGTAAACTGGCGCTCAATTTGCCGCCAATCTAATTCTCCTTGAGTTATCCCGACTTTGATGAGGGCAACAAATCCCTCTTTCGCCTGGGGTGGCATTTCTTGCAAAGCGTGGTACATATTTTCAATTACCGATGGTGGTACCTGGCGCTGGCGTTGTTGATTCCACAGTAAGCAAGTTTCTAGGGGAGTTGTTATCTGCCATGCCAGCCAAGGGAGGTTTTTATCTGCTAGTAAGGTGAGAATTGAGCAGCGCCATTCTCTTTTAGCATTTGTGGCGTCATAAATCACCCTTCGCCCTACTGAAAAAGCGTCTTCGATCTGGGACAGAACTTCTCTTTCGAGCAAAGACCATTCCCCCTGGATCTTAGCATCGCCAAAGAGGAGAGCCCGAATGGCATCAGTGGCAACAATTACTGCGGTGGGATCGAGTTGAGTAAGTTTAGACGCTAGAGTCGATTTGCCAGAACTGGGGGGACCAATTAGAAAGTGATTTACCATAAGTTTGGGTCTCAAGCCTCCACTCAATTAACCTCAAGATTACCTGGACATTACCAGTTTCTAAACTGACAGTTATAGAATAATTAGTACAAAAATTCTGGTTTGGCTGCCAATTAGTGCAAGAAGGCAGAAGGCACCAACCCACCCCTAACCCCTCCTTGGAGGGGAACAGAAGGCAGAAGGGAAGAACACTTGTACCGTAAACTTTTTGACCTTTTGCCAGTGGCAGGTTATTTCTGCCGCGCTGCACTAGACATAGCTATCTTCAAGAAACACTCCTAGATAGGGTTTGCTGAACAAGTGTGGAAGCTATACCAGACTGTGGTTTCAATGATTTTTTGACCAAGCCTTGTGCAAGGAAATGGTCTATAGAAGCTTATTTTCCTTGCACTTTCATGGGAAATCCCTGATTAACCTTGGGGAATGGAAGTGCTCACCCACGAGGATAAATGCTTCATTCCTTCTTACTTGTTACTTTTTACTTGTTACTTGTTACTTATTCAGCAAGCCCTAGATATGGTTCTCAAACGTCGAAACTTCCTAAAATTTCTGGGAGCTGGTGCTACTACTGTTGCTCTTAGTAACTTAACTTTCTGTACGCAAAAATTTTCTACATCCCTAACTGCCTCAGAGTCTCTAGGAAATAGTATAAGTTTCAAGCCAGTTAAAGGGCCAATACCCTTACCTACCGATGGAGTGGAAGTAGCTAAACAAACTCAAAGCTACAGTACCTATGAAGTGGTAGATGATCTAGTACTACCAGAGGGTTTTACTTATGATGTCATTGCTGCTTGGGGTGACAAGGTGGGTGATTCTCGCTTTGGCTACAACAATGACTATCTTGCTTTTATCGAAACTGGAGAGAA
>JAAHGL010000293.1 GCA_010692635.1 Symploca sp. SIO2C1
TGTCAACTTAAGTTATTAGCAAGGAACTTAAGTTCCTTGTGGGGCAAGGATTTTACCTTAAGTTGACACCGATGCTAGATCATTCGCCCCTACTTTCATCAATCGATAGAATCCTTATATAGTAAGCATTCTTAATTCTTAATTCTTAATTCTTAATTCCGCACAGCGGTACTAGCTTCTACTTGACCGATGTTCTAGGATCAACATAGTTGGGATTAAAAAATAAATCAAAAAGAGGTTTACTATGTCTACCGAGTCCACTGAGTCCACCACAATGGCACTAACTCCTGAGAATGTAGAAGAAGTTCTGGATGAATTACGTCCTTACTTGATGTCTGATGGCGGCAACGTTGAAGTAGTTGAGTTAGATGGTCCTGTGGTTAAACTCAGGTTACAGGGAGCCTGTGGTTCTTGCCCTAGCTCAACTATGACCTTGAGAATGGGTATTGAGCGGCGATTGAGAGAACGCATCCCTGAAATCGTTGAAGTTGAACAGGTAGTTTGACAATAATGCCTAGTTGTGTGTGGAATTCTCTTATTTGGTGAGTTGCTCCATGATGGAGCAACTCAATTTGTGTTACCTCAGCTCCCTCAGCTTCCCAAATCTCCATCATCTTCGCTATGCCTCATCCTTTATACGTCGCTTTTATCTGGCATCAACACCAACCACTCTACAAATGTCGTGATAGTCTCTTAGCTGGAAACGAGCAATACCATTTACCTTGGGTACGGCTACACGGTACAAAAGATTACTTGGACTTAGTGCTGCTCCTAGAGCGTTATCCTAAGTTGCATCAAACGGTGAACTTAGTTCCTTCACTAATTTTGCAGTTAGAAGATTATATTGCTGGTACTGCCATCGATCCATATTTGGCAGTAACTTTAATGCCTAGCGAACAGTTAAGCACTCAACAAAAGCAATTTATCATTGAGCATTTTTTTGATGCCAATCACCACACTCTGATTGATCCTCATCCTCGCTACCGGGAACTGTACTGGATGCGGCAAGACAAGGGTAGGACTTGGTGTTTAGAAAATTGGACTCTTCAGGATTACAGCGACCTACTGGCATGGCATAATTTGGCTTGGATTGACCCTTTGTTTTGGGATGATCCAGATATTGAGCGGTGGTTGCAACAGGGAAAGAACTTTAGCTTAGGGGACAGACAAGACATTTTTGCCAAGCAAAAAGAAATCCTCAGCCGCATTGTTCCCCAGCACCGGAAAATGCAAGATAGGGGTCAGTTGGAAGTCACGACAACTCCCTATACCCATCCAATTTTACCTCTGTTGGCAGATACCAATTCCGGTCGGGTAGCGGTGTCAGAGATGACCCTGCCGCAGGGAAGATTCCAGTGGGAAGAGGATATTCCCCGACATTTGCAGAAAGCTTGGAATCTATATAAAGACCGATTTGGTCGTCCTCCTCGTGGGTTGTGGCCTTCAGAGCAATCGGTAAGTCCCAAAATTTTACCCTATATTGCCGAAGCTGGGTTCAACTGGATTTGCTCGGATGAAGCGATATTAGGTTGGACACTCCAGCATTTTTTCCATCGGGATGAGGCAGGGAATGTTTCGGAACCAGAGTTACTATATCGTCCCTACCGTCTACAAACACCCTATGGTGACTTAGCAATTGTATTTCGAGACCATCGCTTGTCGGATTTGATTGGTTTTACTTATGGAGCCATGAAACCGGAAGCAGCGGCAGCTGATTTGGTGGGACATTTAGAAGCAATTTCCCACTCTTGGCAACATCGGCAGTCTGAAACTGATACATCTTCCGAACAACCTTGGTTAGTAACGATTGCTCTTGATGGGGAAAATTGCTGGGAGCATTACCCCCAAGATGGGTTACCTTTCTTGCAATCCCTCTATCAAACCTTGAGTGATAATTCAGAAATCAAACTAGTTACAGTTTCTGAGTTTATTGAACAGTTTCCTCCTACCGAAACCATTCCAGAGGGTCAACTGCATAGCGGTTCTTGGGTAGATGCTAGCTTTACCACTTGGATTGGTGACCCAGCGAAGAATCGGGCTTGGGACTTGCTCACAGAAGCACGAATAGTTTTAGCGAACCATCCAGAGGCAACTGAAGCCAACAATCCTGAAGCTTGGGAAGCATTGTATGCGGCAGAAGGTTCTGACTGGTTCTGGTGGTTTGGGGAAGGTCATTCTTCAAATCAGGATGCCATATTTGATGAGTTGTTTCGGGAGCATCTATCAGGGATTTATCAAGCCTTGAATGAACCAATTCCTCAGATTCTCAAAGAACCTGTGGAAATTCATGAACTTCGAGGGGAGCAGCTACCCCAAAGCTTTATCCATCCTATTATTGATGGTATTGGAGATGAGCAAGATTGGGATCATGCAGGTCGTATTGAGGTGGGAGGTGCGAGAGGAACCATGCACCGCAGCAGTGCCATTCAACGGCTTTGGTACGGCGTAGATCACCTTAACTTTTACTTGCGGTTGGATTTCCAGACAGGGGTGCAACCGGGTAAAGACATACCCCCCGAATTACACTTATTGTGGTTCTATCCTGACCGAACCATGCACAACAGTCCTGCTCCTTTAGGAGAACTACCAGATGAAGCTCCCCTTAACTATCTCTTTCACCATCAACTAGGTATTAACCTGCTCACCCAATCATCTTGGTTACAAGAAGCTCAGGAGCATCATCAGTGGCATCCCCGTGAAAGTCACGCTCAAGTTGCTCTTAATCGCTGTTTAGAGATAGCAGTACCTTGGGCAGATTTACACATTGAGCCAGATTATCAACTACAACTAGTGATGGTTCTGGCAGATAATAACGTTTTTCGCAGTTACTTACCGGAGAATAAGTTAGTATCACTGCAAGTACCTTAGGGACTTCGTCCGAAAGAATGTACTGTCGTGAGACAGCTAAAACTGTAGGTTGGGTGGAACAAAGTGAAACCCAACGGACGCTCCACCCAACCTACCTAGGGTTTGCTGAATAAGTCGTAAATTTTGGGTTTGAATCATTGGTGACAAGTTAAGGCTGTATGGCAGTTATCAAGGGGCTTTTATCAGTTGGTATTTAACTTTTCCAGCTTCCTTATTTGAGGGAGTATTTAAGGAAGTTTTACCTCAATTAAAATCTCAATGGCAATTGAGAAATAATCCACCATTGCCGGAAAGTATTCAGTTTACTCTAACTGTGGTTGGAGGCTTCTCCTCCGATAACTAACGTCCTCGACACCGCTTCGGTGAGATATCCAATCAAACCTCAAATTATCCTCCGCTCGCACTTATTCAAAATTGGTTGCGATCGCGATTATTTTTTGCTAATATTATTGATAATGGTGTAGGTGTGCGCATATAAACTATTCGACCCACCAAACCAAGCAACAGGTAGCCTCTTGAAGAGGAAAAGAAATTGTTTCACCCAGGTGAGGTGAAATATGAAGTGGGATTTCAATTCTTCGCGTCACCGCGTCACCGCGTCTGCTTATCATTCCCCTCACCCCGAGATAACCTATAGTTCAGATGATGAGCCAAGCCAGAGGTGTTAGGTGTTAGGTGGGTGGGAATTTATCCCTAAAACCTAATACCCATTGGTGACAAGTTAAGCAAAAGAGCAATAAATATTTGCACAGTCCGGATGATAATGTCAGAACATACCACCGAAGAAGACACCTCCCTACTGCACGAATGGCGTAGCAAAATCGAAATCGCTAACCGCAACAACATTTTTTGTCACTGTTGCAGTTGTGGTTATGAGTGGGTAGGCTCCTCCTTTGGTGCAGCCTGTAGTAGCTGCGGTAGTCAAAATGTGGAGCAAATCTCCTGTTGGCAGTTCCCAGATGATTGAAGAGCAATAATCTAGATCACCAATTGATTAGACATCTCCGAAAAAGAATCTGATACCTGTAGGACTTATACGGGTGAGCGAAAAAAGCGTGGGGAAACGAGCCAGCAGACACGGAGACGCGGAGACACGGAGACGCGGAGAATGAAAATCCCACGCAAAATTTCGTTCACCCGACTTATACTAAATCCGGGTTAGCTACCCCCGTTTTGAGGAAACCCCGAAAACCCTGTAGAGACGCGCCATGGCGCGTCTCTACAATACAATGTGGGATATAACTGTTGAAATCAGCTCGTATCGTAGCAGACTATCTCTGAACTACCCTATGTCTACATTTTTATTAGAAATCGGTACAGAAGAATTACCCGCAGATTTTGTTGAAAGTGCGATCGCACAATTGCAATCCCGTATTCCTCAAACCTTAAAGGAGGAATTTTTGACCCCAGAAGGGATTGAGGTGTATGGCACTCCCCGACGCCTTGCGGTACTAATTAAAGGACTACCAGAACAGCAACCCAATCGAGAGGAAGAGGTAAAAGGACCACCGGCCAAAGCTGCCTTTAAAAATGGTCAACCGACGAAAGCTGCTCAAGGGTTTGCAAGGAAGCAAGGGGTAGAACTGGATGATTTGGAAGTAAGGGATACTAAAAAGGGAGAATTTGTCTTTGTACTGAAAAAAATTTCTGGTCGTCCAGCAACAGAGATTCTCACAGAACTAATTCCTCAGTGGATTTTTGGCTTAGAAGGGAAGCGGTTTATGCGTTGGGCGGATGGGGATTTGCGGTTTCCCCGCCCGATTCGTTGGCTAGTTGCACTGTTGGATGAGGCAGTGTTACCAATAGAAATAGTGAATGGTTCCGAGAACATCAACAGCGATCGCATTTCCCAAGGACATCGTGTTTTGCATCCAGAACCAGTCGAGATTTCCCAGGCTGCTGATTATGTACCCTGTCTCCAGGCTGCTTCTGTGGCTGTAGCTCCTGAGGAACGTCGGCAAAAAATCCAAGAGCAAGTGAACTCAGCAGCGCAAAAGTTAGGTGGTTATACCCCCATGTATCCAGATTTGTGGGCAGAAGTAACTAACCTAGTAGAATGGCCTACAGCAGTTGTTGGGAAATTTGACTCAGAATTCTTGGATTTGCCGATGGAAGTCGTGACTACAGTGATGGTAACTCACCAGCGCTATTTCCCAGTTTTCCAAGATACCACAGCAACTAAATTAACCCCCTATTTTATTACCATTGGTAACGGTGACCCTGCTAAATCTGAAATTATTGCTGCTGGCAATGAAAGGGTAATTAGAGCAAGATTAGCAGATGGTCAGTTTTTCTACAAAGCTGATTTAAAATCACCCTTAGAAACTTACTTACCTGAACTGGAAAAGGTAACATTTCAGCAGGATTTGGGTTCAGTACGACAGAAAGTAGTACGGATTGAGAAGGTTGCGGTTCAAATTGTTGAGCAACTAGAGCTAGATAGAACGCAGCATACTGATATTAGGCGAGCTGCTAATTTGTGTAAAGCTGACCTTGTAACCCAAATGGTTTACGAGTTCCCCGAATTACAAGGGATAATGGGTGAAAAATATGCCGCTGCTAGTGAAGAATCTCCAGCAGTAGCAACGGCAATTGTTGAGCATTATTTACCCAAAGGAGCAGGGGATAAGTTACCTCAAACTATCACCGGTCAAGTAGTAGGTATTGCCGACAAACTTGATACTTTAGTCAGTATCTTTGGCTTGGGAATGTTACCCACCGGTTCCTCCGACCCGTTTGCCTTACGCCGTGCTGCCAATGCAGTAGTCAATATTACTTGGGAAGCTGACTTAGCAATCAATCTACAGCAGTTGTTACAAGATATTTCAGCAGATTTTGTCGCAACTTTTCCTGACAAAACTTCTCCCATAGAATTGTTAGAAGAGTTTTTCTTACAACGCATCCGTACTCTTCTACAGGAAGAAAGAAAGATTGACTATGATTTAGTCAATGCCGTTCTAGGAGAGAATGATGTTGAGTATACAGAAAGAGCATTAAAAGATTTATTAGATGTACGCGATCGCCCCCTATTTCTCCAGTCTATTCGGGATAATGGTGATTTGGACAAAATTTACGAAACTGTCAACCGTTCTACCCGTCTCGCTGCTCAAGGAGATTTAGATACCCATCAACTAGAACCAGCATCGATAGTTAATACAGAACTATTCCAGAAACCGAGTGAGCAGGCTTTTTATGATGCCTTGGTGGAATTAGTGCCTCAAACTCAAGCCTCTCAACAACAGCGAGACTACCAAAACTTAGTAGAAGCTCTTACTCAGATTGCTCCTAGGGTTAGTAGTTTCTTTGATGGAGAAGAAAGTGTCTTGGTGATGGACTCTAACCCAGAAATTCAGCGTAATCGCCTCAATTTGTTGGGTTTACTGCGGAACCATGCTCGGGTATTGGCAGATTTTGGAGCAATTGTCAAAAGTTAAAAGAAAACATTTTTCTTAAGTTCAATCCTCTTCTTTCAAGGAGAGGTAATTATCCATTATCCATTGTTCATTATCAATTATTCAACAGCCTCATTTACCAAAGATCAATGACCAATATGCAGATTACAACCCCCGACTGGGTAAAACATGCCGTTTTCTATCAAATTTTCCCAGATCGCTTTGCCAAAAGCCAGCAACCACCATCACGAGTAGCAAATTCTATCCCCCTAGAACCCTGGGATGCTCCTCCCACGCTGCAAGGTTATAAAGGTGGGGATTTGTGGGGAGTGATAGAAAAGTTAGACTACTTGCAGAATTTGGGCATTGATGCGATCTACTTTACCCCTATCTTTCAATCTGCTTGTAATCACCGCTATCATACCCACGACTACTATCAAGTGGATCCTCTCTTAGGAGGTAACCAAGCCTTCCTAGAATTACTGGAAGAATGCCATCGTCGAGGGATAAAACTGGTACTTGATGGAGTCTTTAACCACGCTAGTCGGGGTTTTTTCTTTTTTAACGACATCTTAGAAAATGGTCCCTATTCCCCTTGGCTAGATTGGTTCAAAATCGAAAATTGGCCCCTGTCTGCCTACGATGGTTCCCTACCAGCTAACTATGTCAGTTGGGTAGGTAACCGTGCCTTGCCTCAATTTAACCACGACAATCCTGATGTCCGAGAATATATTATGCAGATTGCAGAACATTGGATTAAATTGGGCATTGATGGTTGGCGTTTAGATGTACCATTTGAGATTAAAACCCCTGGTTTTTGGCAAGAATTCCGCGATCGCGTCAAAGCAATTAATCCGGAAGCTTATATTGTGGGGGAAGTTTGGGAAGATTCTCGGGAGTGGTTAGATGGCAGCCAATTTGATGGGGTAATGAACTATCTGTTTACTGCACCCACTATTGCCTTTACCGCAGGCGATCGCGTAGTAATGGAATATGTGGAAAAGCAGTCTTAATGCTAATAACCAATGAATAGGCGGCGGGGCTATATTTTCTCCAACCCTTACTTTATGGTTGGCTTCCCC
>JAAHGL010000294.1 GCA_010692635.1 Symploca sp. SIO2C1
TCATTGATGCCTCGGAGTCAGTAGAAGTTAGTGGTACAGTAGCAGGTGCGATCAATCCCTCTGTAATCATCTCCTCTGCTAATATTGTCGATCCCATCCTGCAACAATTATTTAGACTACCTCCAGTACCGACTGGAAGCTCTGGAAATGTGACGATTAATACCGGAGTGTTGCGGGTTACAGATGGGGGTTTAGTCAGTGTGAGGCACGATGGGACAGATGATGCCGGTATATTGCAAGTTAATGCTAACTCAATTGTTCTAGATCACGGAGCGATCGCGGCTAGTAGTTTTTTGGGTACAGGCGGGGATATTGAGCTGCAAGTCCGAGATGGTTTAATCCTACGTAATCAAAGTGAAATCTCCACTAGAGCTGGTACTCAAGATACGGGTGGGGGAGATGGCGGTAATATCACCATTTACGCAGCTGTATTAGCTCTCCTAGAACAGAGTAATATCAATGCCAATGCTTTTGGGGGTAATGGAGGCAATATCCGAATAATTATCGAAGGGTTATTTGTATCCCCTGATAGCTCTATCACTGCCAGTTCTGAGCTAGGAATTGATGGAGAAGTAATCATCACTTCCCCTGATGTTGATCCCAGTTCCGGATTATTAGAGTTACCCACCCAATTAAGTGATCCTAGCAACCAAATTATTGCCGGTTGTCCCGCTGATAAAGGTAATGTATTTGTGATAACTGGACAGGGAGGCTTAGCTGCCAATCCCACTCAACCTCTACAAAATCAATTAGCTTGGCAAGATTGGCGGTTTCTGTTCAATCAAGATTCTCCCCCGATAGTTAGTTTAGAAAGTCAAGCAACTGTAGAACAGAACCATTCTCACTCCAGAGTTACCAATCACCAACCCGAAGTAATTGAGGCAACAGGTTGGATTGTTAATGAGTCAGGTAGGGTGGAGTTAGTAGCTCAGATGCCTGATTCCACTAGCAATGGTTCCTGGTATCAATCTCTCCAGTGTAGGAATTTTTAAAGATTAGTTATACCAAAAATCTCAACTACTGACAGAGAGCTTCCAAAAAAGGAAAGGGAAAGGATTAAGTGTAGGTTCTTTTAATTGAGATATTGTATCATTTTTTTCTCATGAAGATCTCATTATCTATCAAAAAGCATTTAATGCGGCTATGACTATCTTTGAATTATCTTGCGCAATTCCCTACTGAAGAAAGATACTCTCTGACTGACCAAATTCGTCGTTCATCTCGCTCTATTTGTGCCAATCTTGCTGAGGTGTGGCGAAAAAGAAGATACCAAGCATCATTTGTAGCTAAATTAAATGATTGTGAAGCTGAATCTGCTGAAACGCAAGTCTGGCTCAAATTTGCACCTCAAGTGTAACTATATATCTCCAGAACAAGGAAATGCTCAATGGTATAGTTTACGCTCTTGGATTGAATCGAGTTATCGAGATATTAAAAGTGATGGTTGGCAGTGGCATAAAACCAGATTAAGAGAACCAGCTAGAGCTGAGAGAATCTGGTTAGCTATGGCAGTGGCTACTCTCTGGACTGTAACAGTTGGTACTAAGGAACAGCGACATTTATCAGACAAGTTTAAAAAACAAGTAATTACGAAAATTGTGAAAATCAGCAAGTTGAATTGAAGCCAACAAATAGAACTATATCTTGTTTTTTACAAGGACTAATTAATATTATTGCCGATTTAATTTGCGGTAAAGGTATTTCCTTAAATGGTTTATTTCCAGAATCATATTTTGTCGTGAATACTTCCTAATATACAATTCCTTCTTTCTTCCTTGTCTACTTTCCCTCCAAGTCCTCCTTGTCTCACCGACCCTAGCATCTTATGTAAAAAACCTACCCTTGTGAGGGTTGACCCCCTCTAGCTCCCCCTTAGTAAGGGGGAGGACAAGATTTCCCCCCTTACTAAGGGGGGAATAAGGGGGGTAGCAAGATCTTAGTTTAACCTTTAATCTTTTATCTTTTCCCAATTGATGAAGTCAGCCATTGTTGCAAGTAAATTGCTATAGCTTACTCCTCAGATATACCAATCAAGCCATCATACCACCTATCAATATAATCACTTTCATCTTGAACATTGATCTGGGAGTGCCCATACTGGTAACCTGCTTGTGGGGTTGATGTTTGTTGGTTATTGTTGTTACTTACAAGCTGCTGAACTATTTCTGGTATAGCTTGCTCCAGTTCTGTTTGTCTGTCGTTATACATTAGCATTCTCTCCAGATTGAGTTAGGGGTTGATAATCAAGCTTTTACTTATTTCCCCCTCATTCGGAAAGGATCAGGAATTGTTATTAGTTGTTTGTTGTTTGTTGTTTGTTGTTTGTCCTTTGTTGTTTGGGAATTGGGAATGGTTTCTTTGTCTCCGGGTCTCCGGGTCTCCTCCTCTCCGCGTCTCCCCATCTCCTCATTCTTTACATTAACGGTTATATTCCTTGGAACTACACTCGATTTCTAGACTAAGCCACCAACAGACTATTCCTACAACGAGTAGGAGGTGGTTATCACTTCATGCACAATCTCTTGCACCAACACTTTGCAGCTAATTATCGGTAATACTGCAATGAGTCCAACCAACAAGGATAACAATCGAGGTTAGCAAACCACCTACACTCTGGGTAAACCGGGGCGGGTTTAGCTGATTGGCTTGTAGTATCCTTAATTGTTCGCGAACCCGCCCCTACGGGGTATTTTCCTTGACTGTTGGTTGTATCTGATTGGACTACCATTGCCTTAATCTGAAGTAGTGCGATCGCAAACGGTTAAATGTAGGACTTACGCACTCAACTGTCATGTTGAGGTGATAGTGAAGCATCTGGGCGCCCTCGGAGATCCTTCACTATCCCTCAGGATGACATAATTCCCTTACGGTGGGTAAGTCTTACTATTTTGCGATCGCCTCCTAAGACTTACACAAAACTGAAGCCAGTACTAAAGTCTGATAAGGTAACATTTTTCACTACAGCAATCAGTTCATCTTGACCATTACTATCCATGAAAATCGCTGTACCTGAAGGTAAGCCAGTAGGAGAGGAGCCGAGAGAATAGCTTTCCTGGTTGCTGAGTTGGATGAGATCCGTTTGGTCAAGCCTAAAGTCATTAATTATTACATAATCAGCCAGACCAAGATCCGCATCATTGCCATCATTGTAGAAAGCTTGACTGGCATCTCCTAGTACGAAAAGATCAGCACCTGTGCCACCAGTCAAAATATCCACCTCCCCTAGTCCAGCTTGGGGACTGTTGGCGTCAGCACCAATGAGGGTGTCATTGCCTGAGCCTCCATTGAGGGTATCATTGCCAATTCCGCCGTAGAGGATGTCACCGTCACTGCCACCTGAGAGCTTATCATTGCCTTCGTCACCGAACAGGATATCATTACCGCCGTTACCAAACAAAATGTCATCGCCACTAAGACCATAGAGGCGGTCATCATCCTGGCCACCATAGAAAGTGTCATTACCTGTACCGCCATTGAGAGTGTCATTGCCACCTCCACCGTAGAGGATGTCAACACCACTTCCCCCCAACACCTTGTCATTACCGCGTCCACCTCTGAGGGTGTCATTGCCAGCATTACCTCTGAGTTCATCATCACCCATGTCACCTCTGAGGTCATCATTACCAGTGCCACCGGTGAGCTCATCATTACCATCATCGCCTTGGAGAGTATCATTTCCTCCTAAGCCATCAATGACATCATCTGTCGCTGTTCCGATCAGGACATTGTCACCAGTTGTAGGCTCAATGTCGCCGCTCAACTTATCAGTTTCTAGGTCAAGTTTAACGTTTTCCGAACCGATAGTTACCTGCTCGGTTGTAGTGTCAGTCTGTCCATCATTATTCCAGTCTCCAGAAAAAGTGATCTCGTAAGTACCATTAGGTAACTGTATCTGATAACCGCCAGAATTCCAGGTAGTTGTGTTGAAAATCTGATTCGTTGCTAGGTTAAGTGCCGTTACATTGATCCCGGCAAGTCCTTCACCTGGGGTATAGAAATCATCATCAACAGTTTGGTCATCGAATGCCACTCCCAACAGCCAGGAATAGTAAAGGCTAAAGCGGTTGCCGAAGTTCTGGGTAATTACTAACGGACCGACGTCTGTGCTAGGGTCATTTTCGGGAATGATGGCAATACCAACCTCCCGGAAATTGTTATTCATGATGTTATTGCGGTGACCGGCTGGGTTCTGTATCCCTGTTGGTGTGTCACCCCAATCAATAGCAAACGCTGCATGACCCTGGAAAACTGATTGTGCTTTAGCAAAGACGTTTTCACCAACCGCAGACCAGTTGTATCCAGCATTGATAACCCGCTGACCTAAATTAAGCTCACCAGGCAACTGGTGTGATTGTTCATCTTCCTCAATCATCAACTGGCTATGGTCATTGGCAGCGTCATGAAGTTGCTGAGACCAAGCTAGTGGCTGCACGGGAGTGAGGCTGCTCCACTGAGTAGCTAATAAACCCAAATCTACGTCGAAGAAGTTGATCGCTCCGTTAACATCTGCATCTGATGAGTTAATCAAGATGTCCAACTCATCAAGTGGATTGATCCGCATCCGATTAGTCAGTTCGAGCATATATTGCTCTTGCGCAGTTGGTTGAGCCATGATTGTTAATCCTTATTGGTTGAATTCAAATACTGAAGGTTTGGTAGACAATCACTCACTGGCAACCCATCAACTTCACACAGCCATAAAAATTGCTGTGTTCAAAAAGTAAATTAATTTTGATGTTTGATTCTTATCTTAATATCAAGTTACTTGTATTTTTATAAATGTTTTGCAAATATTATTTTGATCAAATAAAAATAATAGTCAATTATAGCCAGAAGGTATGGACAAAATACGAATATGGCTAAGTCTTCTAATCATAGAGTTCCCCAACAGGAGTTGAGACAGTTCGAGTCGAGCCACTTGCCCAAGTTGATCAAAGACGTTTAAACTACACAAAAGACTTATTTTTACAAGTTGGCTTTGCACCGTTTGAGGCAATGGTACGCGCTCGAATGGTTTACTATGTGCTTGTTGGCGAATTTACAATCGGGACTCATTAAACGATTAGAGGAAAGAGAATTTCGGGCAAGATGTGCAGAGCGATTAATGGAAGTTATATTGTATATTGAGAAGTATTTAGGGGTCGCACGTTTATATATCCCTTAGAATAATTATAAAAAGCAAAGGTAAGCTTTGCGATCGCTTATATTATTCAATTTGACGTAGTGAGGGAAGATTCGGATGTTGGGTTTCGCCGATGTTAGTTTCGGGTAAAGTGGTGATGAATACCTGCGGCTCCACCCAACCTACAAGAGAAAGCGATCGCAACTATACAGGACTTACACACCATCACACAATAATGAATACTTGTTTAACTTGTCAGCAATGCCTAAAACCTAACACCTAAAACCTAACACCTAATATCTATGGCTCCTTATATTCATCCTCAGGCTTTAGTGGAATCTGAGCACATTGGTGACAACACAAAAATTTGGGCTTTTAGCCATATTTTGCCGGGGGTGAAAATCGGTGAAAATTGTAATATCTGCGATTATGTCTTTATCGAATCAGGTGTTACTATCGGCAAAGGAGTTACCATTAAAACTCATGTGTCTGTTTGGACTGGAGTGACTATTGAGGATTATTGTTTTATTGGTCCTAATGTCGCCTTTACTAATGATCTATATCCCCGCTCCCACCGTAATCCAGAGATGCAAGAACGCTATTTTGCTTCAGATGATGATGATAGCTGGTATCGTGCTAAAACCTTAATTGCCGAAGGTGCAAGTCTGGGAGCTAATGCCACTATCCTTTGTGGGGTAAGAGTTGGTTATTATAGTATGGTTGCAGCTGGTGCAGTAGTTACCCGTGATGTGAAGCCTTTTGAACTAGTAGGGGGAGTACCTGCTCGACATTTAGGATGGGTTGATCTCCAGGGAAGGAAAACCTCAGCTCCTCCTGAAAATGTTTTGGGGAATAGGGAATAGGGAATTGGGAATAGGGAATTGGGAATTGGGAATTGGGAATTGGGAATTGGGAATTGGGAATTGGGAATTGGAGATGTACTTCATCGATGCGAGAATTGCTATATAATTTTTTCTATCACCCAAAATCTTTATACAACTTATTACCTAACACTTAATACCTAATACCTAATACCTAATACCTAATACCTAATACCTAATACCTAGCACCTAATACCAAAAACATAAAATCTACGTGAATCTCACTATTTCTATTGTAATTCCTTTATATTATGCGGAAAACATTCTCCTCACTTTGGTCAAGGAGTTAGAAAATTTAGCCGTTATTAATCAAGAAAAGTTTTCCATAGAAATTATCTTTGTCGATGATGGCTCTCAAGATAATACCTTTGAGGTAGTTCGTAGTATCAAAACAGAAAAATTTACTCTCAAAGCAGTCCGCCTTGCCAGAAATTTCAAATCTTATATCGCTATCTTAGCTGGCATCGAGCATTCTACAGGAGACTATATTACCTTCTTGCCCCAAGACCTTCAGGAACCGCCAGATTTAGTTGAGCGGCTGTTAGCTAAAATTGAAGCAGGATCTGATGTAGCTTGGGCAGTCAGAAGAACTCGCTCAGATTCTTTTTTCGACCAGTTATTTTCTCAATTATTTCACAAGTTGATGCATTGGCTGTGGCAAGACTGGCCAGAAACTGGTGCGGATATGTTTATGATTACTCGTCAGGTAGCTAATGTCTTGCTATCTATGCAGGAAAAAAACTCCCACATAACTGGACAAATTCTCTGGAGTGGCTTTCGGCAAACCCGCATTTTCTACGATCGCCAACAGCGTAAAGTGGGTAAATCTGGTTGGAAGTTCTGGAAAAAGGTTGAGTTAGCAGTGAGTGTAATTACCCAGTTCTCTTACTTACCGATTCGTGCCTGCACTAGTTTGGGAATTTTGTTAGCAATCGTAGGTTTTCTTTATGGTATTTTGATTATTATCACCCGACTGCAATTTAAAATACCTGTCCAGGGTTGGTCAGCTCTGATGGTAGTTATTCTTTTAATCGGTGGATTTCAGTTAATATTTTTGGGAGTGATTGGGGAATATCTCTGGCGTACTTTTGATGAGGTACGCAAACGTCCTGTTTATATTGTTAGGGAAAAGATTTAAAATGGATAATTGATAATGGATAATTGATAATGGATAATTGATAATGGATAATTGATAATGGATAATGGATAATTGATAATTGATAATGGATAATTGATAATGGATAATTGATAATGGATAATTGATAATGGATAATTGATAATGGATAATGGATAATTGATAATGGATAATTGATAATGGATAATGGATAATG
>JAAHGL010000295.1 GCA_010692635.1 Symploca sp. SIO2C1
TGAGGGAAAAAAGCGATATTCTTTCACTTCCTCAATTATGGAGCGTTGGGTGGTTCAAGAACTTAGCAATAGTGATGATGCCTCACTAGAAAAGAGAAAAAAGGTATTGCTTAATTTGATGAGTCATGAGCAAGCAGAGAAGATTACGACAGCAATTCAATGGCTATGGCAAAATAAAGAGGAGGTGCCAGCTACGTTGGAATGGATTGGTAGGATCGTCAAAGCTCTGCCGCAAGGATTGTTACCAGTTAACCTAAGCTAATAGCTGTAGGTTGCGTGTAGCGCTAGCGAAACCCAACAAACCGGGTGTATCCCAAAGTTGCCAAAATATTTTTAGTGGGAGCATCTTGCTCCCTATTATTACAACAAATCTTGCTCCCTATTATTAGACTAAGCTGGCAAGATGCCTGCACTACAAAGAAGGCAAAAATGAGATACTTACAACGAAACCTACGTCAGTGTTGGGTTTCACTGCGTTCCACCCAACCTACATTTAACTCATAATTAAAGACTCAGAAATATGGATGGTGCAATGCATCAGAACAACCCTTACATTATCGGTCGTCCCATCACTGAACCGGAAAATTTTTTCGGGAGAGAAAGTCTGTTCCACTTTCTTGAGGACAACTTGAAACAAGGTGTGAAAGTTATTTTATTGCACGGTCAACGCCGTATTGGCAAGTCCTCTGTCTTATTCCAGATTCCCAACTTTGTTACTGAGGATAGGTTTAACTTTGTTCCCTTTGATCTTCAAGACAAAAGTCAGCTACCTCTAAGTGAACTCCTGTATCAACTGGCTGAAGAAATTATTGATTTTCTTGAGCTAGCTCCAGATACAGTTAGAGTACCTACTATTGCCGAGTTAGAAACTAATATAAGTACTTTTTCCAGGAAATTCTTACCAGCAGTGTATCAGGCATTAGGCGGTAAAGATTTAGTGTTATTGCTGGATGAGTTTGATGTTTTACATAACCAAAAAACCGAGGTAGACCAAAAAACCGAGGTAGACCAAAAAACCGAGGCAGCTACTCATCCTTTCTTTCAATATTTAAATTCCCTCATCAGTGAGCAGAAACAGTTATTTATTATTTCAGTAATTGGACGCCAGCTAGATGATCTGCCAAATTTGCTTAAGCTGTTCAAGGGGGCGCCTAACCATGAAATTGGCTTGTTGGATGAAGTAAGTACTATACGGCTCATTAACAAGCCTGCGGAAGGAGTGCTGAAGTACGATGAGGATGCAATAAAGGCAATTATCCAATTATCCGCAGGGCATCCTTATTTTACCCAAGTCATCTGCTCTGCTGTTTTCGGACAAGCAAGAGAGCAGAATAAGTGGCAAATTACTCGTACAGATGTAGAGGAAATAGTAGAAAAGGCAATTGAGTTTGCCGAAGGAGGGTTGGCATGGTTTTGGGATGGACTGCCGACTCCAGAGCAAGTGATCTTTTCTGCAGTGGCACAGGCTCAAAGAATCGCAATTGAAGAACATGAGAGGATTCAGGAACCATTGAAGCTACTAAAAGAGTATGGAGTTATCCAGACAAAGCAACTAGAAGATGCTTCAGAAAGATTAGTTGCAAATGGTTTTTTGAATGATGCAGGACTTAAAGTAAAAGTTGAATTAGTACGACGCTGGTTAATCAAGCGTTACCCACTGCGGCAAGAGATTTTGGCATTAGAGAGTTTAGATTCAGAAGTTAACAACCTATATGAATCAGTAGTTAAACTACGTCAAAGGGGAGAAAAATTGGGCGCACTGAAGCTTTATGAGCAGGTTTTGACATACAATCCCAACCATTTCAGCGCTCTCTTTAAGCTAGCAGAAGAGTACCTGAATTCTGAAAATTTTGGGAAAGCAGTAGAAGTTTATACACGAGCATATCAAGTTGCTCCCAGACGTCACCAACAAGGATTAGTTAGAGCACTACTGAGTTACGGCAATGAGCTGTGGAGTAAGCAAAAACAAAAAAACTGGAGACTGGCAAAAAAGCAATTCATAAAGGTAAAAGAAATTGAGCCTGAAAACCAAATAGCACGAGAGAAACTGCTAGAAATTGAAGCTTTTGAGTCTAGAACATACCGTAGAAATGAAAGTAAGCGTCAAGGAATTCTGTTAGTAGCAGCAATAGTAGGAATTCCCCTTTTGGTGTTTTTTGGATATTATTTGGGCTCTGACCGTTGTCCAGAGGGGCAGAAGAAACTAGACGGGATCTGCCAAGTGCCGTTACAAGAACGCTTGAGTCGCGGTGAGCGTACCCTCTTCCCTTCTACAACCAAAAATCCTGAGCGAAATCTCGCTATTGAAACTTTCCAAGAAGGCGACTACTCTAAAGCCGTTGAATTATTTGATCAAGCTTTAGTCGCAGCTAATGACAATGATCCAGAACTACTGATTTACCAAAATAATGCTCTTGCACGCCAACAAGGTAATCCTTTCACTCTCGCAGTAGTTGTGCCAGCTGACAAAAACCAAAACTTCGCTGAAGAAATGTTACGAGGTGTGGCACAGGCACAAAATCAGTTCAACCAAAATCGACGAAAACATGATCGATTACTGGAAATCATTATTGCCAATGATAGTAACGAACCAGAAAAATCTAAACAAGTTGCTCAGGAACTGATTAAAGATCAATCCATACTGGGAGTGATTGGTCACAATAGTAGTAACGCTAGCAGCGCTGGGTTAGAGGAATATGAACCAGCAGGTCTAGGGATGATTTCTCCCACCAGCACTAGCACCTTGTTGACTGGAAATAGTTTTTTTAGGACTGTCCCTTCTGATGAAGCAGCTGGTAGAAAACTAGCTAACTATGCTAAAGAGAAGCTGGGTATAGAAAAAGTGGTCATGTTCTTTAATCCTGAAAGTAGCTTCAGCATTAGCCTCAAAGATGCTTTTGAAGATGAATTTAAACAGCTAGATGGTAAGGTAATTGATAGATTTGATTTGAGCAATCCCAACCTGAATCTTCAGGACATACTTTCTAAGGACATATCTAATCAGGCGGAAGCTGCTTTGTTAGCTCCCAGCACAACTGACGTTTCAGCAGCACTGAAAATTGCTAGAACCAATGCTAACGGGCCAGGACTAAAGTTGTTGGGTGGTGATACTTTATACAGCAACGAAACTTTGCAGGAAGGAAAGGAAGCTGTTGAAGGTTTGGTTCTAACTGTACCTTGGTTCAGGGAAGCATCACAATCAGAAGACTTTGCCAATGCAGCCAAGGAGCAATGGCGAGGAGATGTTAGTTGGCGCACAGCTAGTAGCTTTGATGCCACTCAAGCCTTTATCAATACTCTGTCTAATAATCCCTCACGTTCATCAGTTTTAGCAAGGCTCAAAAACGTTGAGCTTGAGCCTAGTGATACCTCAGGAGATAAACTCGAGTTTACTTCAGAAGGTGAGCGCTTGGGTGAACCAATCCTTGTCGAAGTTGTTGATAATAATTTTGAGCTAGTGAAAGAACCGGAGGAAGCTAAAGAGACAGAGAAACCTAACAGCTAGTAGCAACACATCTAGTTTAAGTGATTTGCTAGAAAGAATCACCCCTGTGTAGGGTGTGTTAGCGCAGCGTAACGCACCGTCCGGCAGGTAGTTTCCTTTTCAGATATCACCTTAATTGGTTGTATCAGCTCAAGCTTGAATACCTTGTATACTGCACAATCTGCAACTATACTGGCAATTTCAACATAAGGCGATCGCTTTTTGTTGTATACGTATAGTTAAATTGATACCTTAATGTGAAAACCGATACCATCTTCTATCGCCTGTTTCAATCTTTCCCCAGCATCTTCTTTGAATTAATTAGTCATCCTCCCCAAGAAGCACAAAGTTATCAGTTTTCCTCCGTCGAAGTTAAACAACTAGCCTTTAGAATTGATGGTGTCTTTCTTCCTACAGTCAAAAAAACCCAGCAACCAATTTATTTTGTCGAAGTCCAGTTTCAGGGAGACTCTGAATTTTACTCCCGCTTCTTTAGCGAAATCTTCCTCTACTTAGACAAAACCAAACTTAGCAATGATTGGCGTGGTGTGGTCATTTACCCGAGCCGAAAGGTTGATACAGGAGCAAAAAAAAGGTATCGAGAATTACTGGATTCCTCAAGAGTATCTCTGATTTATCTGGATGAATTAGCCAAAACATCCTCACCATCTATAGGCAGAGCAACTCTAGAGCTAATTATCACTAAGGAAGATGCCGCAATTGGACAAGCTCAAAAATTAATTCAACAGACAACCGAGGAGATAGAGGATGAACGACAAAGAGGAGAACTTCTACAATTAATAGAGACAATACTGGTGTATAAGTTACCCAAACTCAGTCGCAGGGAGATAGAAGCCATGTTTAGCTTAAGTGATTTACGGCAAACCAAAGTTTATCAGGAAGCTTTAGCAGAAGGTAGAATTCAAGCGAAGTTAGAATCGATACCTCGTTTATTAGCTTTGGGATTGAGCGTAGAACAAGTTGCCCAAGCTTTAGGATTAGAACTTGAACAAGTTAGACAAGTGGCACAAGAGGGTTCTGGTAGCTGAAAGAAAAATATGCGATCGCTTTCTTTAGCTAAGGGTGAGGGAAATTTTGGTTGGAATTAGGGGACTTACGCACCGTCACAGAATTATGTCATCCTGAGCGGTAGTGAAGGATCTCCAAACGACTCAGATGCTTCACTATTGTGAACCATGACAGTTGAGTGCGTATATGGAAAATAGTAAGTTACCCACTTCCCAGGATAAGCTGCCTCCCAAAATTAATCTGCTAACTATGCTCCGGCTGGGGTTGTTTCAGATGGGTTTGGGTATTATGTCACTCCTGACTTTGGGAGTTTTAAATCGGGTAATGATTGACGAGCTGACAGTCTTGCCGCTGATTGCCGCAGGAGCTATCGCCATGCACCAATTTGTTAGCCCTGTGCGGGTGTGGTTTGGTCAGATGTCTGATGCTAAATCCATTTTCGGCTATCATCGCACTGGTTATGTCTGGATTGGTACGGCATTATTTACCACCATATCCTTCTTGGCTCTCCAGGTAGTCTGGCAACTAGGTGCTAGTTTGCAAGACAGTGGCTGGAGTACCCAAACCTATGGCTGGGCTGGATTACTAGCAATGATGTTCGCTCTTTACGGTTTAGCTCTCAGTGCTAGTTCTACTCCTTTTGCCGCCCTGTTAGTAGATGTATCTGATGATGATAATCGCTCTAAACTTGTGGGGATTGTCTGGTCGATGCTGATGATTGGTATCGTAGTAGGGGCAATTATTAGCTCTAAGTTACTGGAAAGACCGGAAATTTGTGGAGCAGCAATTTTATCCTATGACCCTTCCCAGACAGCAAAAGTTGTTGATTTGGCAAAGTTGCAAGCTACCATTAACCCTGTATTTGTGACTATGCCAGCAATTGTATTTGGACTATGTTTGCTGGCAACTTTTGGCATTGAGAACAAGTATTCCCGCTATCGCTCCCGTTCAACTGTAGTTGAGCGAGAAGACAAAATTACTCTCTCGCGGGCACTGCAAGTCTTGACAGCTAACCGCCAAACCGGTATTTTCTTCAATTTCCTGTTAGTACTGACCATTAGTATATTTATGCAGGATGCTGTGCTAGAACCCTATGGTGGAGAAGTTTTCGGCATGTGTATCTCCGAAACCACCCAGCTGAATGCTTTTTTCGGAACCGGTACTCTGGTGGGAATTAGCTCTACTGGTTTTTTGATTTTGCCCCGCTTAGGCAAGAAGCAAACCATCAAACTGGGGTGTATGAGCGCAGCAGTATGCTTTGGCTTGATTATTATGGCAGGATTCGCTGGCAATGCAGACTTATTGAAGGCTAGCTTGTTATGCTTCGGTCTGGCATCTGGGATAATCACAGCAGGAGCCACCAGTTTAATGCTAGATCTGACAGCTGCTGAAACAGCGGGTACTTTCATTGGTGCTTGGGGATTGGCTCAGGCAATGGCAAGAGGACTGGCTACAGTGCTGGGCGGAGGAGTGTTAAATTTGGGTAAGTTGCTGTTTCCAGTACCGGTACTATCTTATGGAATGGTGTTTGCTCTACAAGCATTAGGAATGATTCTGGCAATTTGGGTGTTAAATCGGGTAAATGTTAGAGAATTCCAGGAAAATGCTAAGCAAGCGATCGCAACAGTAATGGAAGGTGATTTGGATGGATAATGCTGTTGTGCATTTAAATTGTAAATTGGTGCTGATGCAGAGACACTGCAACGCGGGAATCTGAAAATTACGAATAATCAATTTAAATGTGTATTAGCTTAAGAAACCTCGAACCGCTTAGATAAGCACAAGTATAATGATGAGTGATTTTTGGGCAGAGCTTCTGGATTTTGCTAGGGAAATGACAGAGAGAGTTGGTACTCAACTGCTTCCTGATTTCCGAAAAGTACAAGCTTTACAGAAAGCAGATGGTACTCTAGTTACGAAAGCGGATCGTTGGGCAGATCAAGAGATAAGAGATGCGATCGCTTCTCATTTTCCCAGTCACGGTATTTTGAGTGAAGAAGGGGAGCACAAGTTTCCTGCTACTGACTGGTGCTGGATCATCGACCCTTTGGATGGCACTACGAATTTCACTCGAGGAATTCCCCTTTGGGGTATTTCCTTGGGGTTACTCTATCAAGGAACACCAATATTTGGCTATGTTCATTTCCCCCCTGTTGGACAATCTTTTCATGGGTTTTGGCAGGGAGAATCAGACATCAAAGATTTAGAAAATGGAGCATTTATGAATGCACTCCCCATCCACAGCAGTAGTGATGCTCCCAGTAATAACCACTTTTTTAATCTTTGCTCCCGCAGTACCTCCATCTTGCAGCAACCTTTTCCCTGCAAGATGCGGATGTTAGGAGTTGCTAGTTACAACTTTATTACTGTGGCGACAGGAGCTGTGTTGGGGGGTGTCGAGGCGACACCAAAGATTTGGGATCTTGCCGGTGCTTGGGTGATTGCTCAAGCAGCTGGTGCGGTTTGGGTATCACTGAATTCCGAGTCGATTTTTCCCCTGACAGTAGGTGAGGATTATGGTGATAGATCTTTTCCTACTCTGGTGGCAGCTTACCCTGAATTAGTCAGTGTGTTTAAACCATTCATCAAAATCTAGACATTTGAGAAACACGCTCAAAGCTAATGGCTAATGGTTAATGGCTAATGGTTAATGGCTAATGGCTAATGGCTAATGGCTAATGGCTAATGGCTAATGGCTAATGGCTAATGGCTAATGGCTAATGGCTAATGGCTAATGGCTAATGGCTAATGGCTAATGGCTAATGG
>JAAHGL010000296.1 GCA_010692635.1 Symploca sp. SIO2C1
AATGGATAATGGATAATGGATAATTACCTCTCCTTGAAAGAAGAGGATTGACAATCAGGAAAATACTTTCTTTTTATTTTCTTTTTATTTTCTTCATAAATGAAGAGGTCTTAGACCAAATTAACCATTATCCATTATCCATTATCCATTATCCATTATCCATTGTTCATTATCCATTGTTCATTATCCATTATCCATTATCCATTATCCATTATCCATTATCCATTGTTCATTATCCATTGTTCATTATCCATTGTTGAACAGTTCAATGGTTGAAGATATGGATTTTGCCCACCCTACAAGATATGCGATCGCACTCTCCCCTTACTCAAACCTTGACTTGAGTCGATATAATCCTTACTCTATAAGCATTCTTAATTCTTCATTCCGCGCAGCGGCACTAGCTTCTGTCGGCGAATTCGTGAGGTCGTTCTAAAATAAAGAGCTACAGCTTTGGAGCGAAGAAATAAACGTACAGATAACTCCATTAACCAGCATCCTCAGTCCGGAAGAAAACCCAGTTGTAAAAAGAATAGCCAAAGCGAAAAGACCGAATGGAGTACCTTCTAAAGACTTTAACTCAGGAAATAATTCACTACAGATGTGAAAGCCATCCAGAGGTGGAATTGGCAGGAGGTTGAACAAAAACAAAGCCAAATTAATATAAGCTACTAAGTGGAGAAATTTGCCACTTAAAATCGTTCCTGAAAGATTGAAGTTCCATTTGAGCAATACAAGAAACAGTAGCCCTAGGACTAGATTTAATAAAGGACCTGCCACCGCAACTAAAATTCTGCTGATTTTTTGATGCCGAAAACGCCATGGTTCTATGGGCATTTTACCCCAAGCAATGCCAGCTAAACAGAGAAAAATTATTGATTCCCAACCCATGTGGACAACCGGATTTAAAGTCAAACGACCATCTCGTTTAGGACTATCATCACCCTGGCTCACAGCTACCCAGCCATGAGCAAGTTCATGTAGGGTAACAGAAACGATAACAATTAAAACTATTCTGAGAAAGAGTACGGGATCAGTAAAGAAGGTTTGAATCAGCATATTATATTTCTTCCTATCAAAGATTTATTATTGCTCGAAGAGTAGAATGAATTGATTAATCATTCCTCTGCTTAACCACTGAACTTAGATTAGTAATCCCTTCAGCCAGGAAAGGTTTTTGTTGATGGTGCTAGCTTGTTTTCCACTTACAACAGCTAGGAGGTCAATGCCTGCATAGATTTCGGCACCATTTTTACCATCAGTGATTGCGAGGTCATTATTTTTCAAGCCGGAGCTCAATTCAAAGGTAGTCTGATCAGGTTGGAAGTCGTTGATGGTATTCAATTGGAGACTAGGGTCTTGATTTAGGTGAGTTACAGATAGAGAAAAGACAGATAGTTTCACTACAGATACCTCTAAACAAATAGACTATTTCTGTGAATTTGAATGGTGTAAAAACTTAGCAACTATCGGTGAATGCTCGCAGCTTCACGTAAGTATTGCTTAGTTTAAACCTTGCAAACCTCTGTTCTGATATCAGTAAATTCACTATAATTTCGCCACTATTTTCTTTTTTTTACAAAACTTCACAGATATTGAAATTTTTTTTTAGTTCTGCGAAAAATTTCTATTTTTACCTGATAACAAGGTTGGAATGCGCCTGAGTTATCCCAGACGCATTTAATTTATTCCATGTGAGGAGTAAATTGCACTAAAATCTGCTAGTTGAAAGCCCTGTCTGGTATGGCTTCCACACTCATGCAATAAACCCTAACTAGGTGGTGAAATCTGCCGCTGTAATCTGGCTAGATTGCACCCCAATCAGAGAAACTAAGTGTTCTCCACTACTCTGAATACTGATTGAGGTAGTAGCAATGTTGCTTTGAGTAATCTCCAGCTGTCCGAATGTTAAACCACCGCCTAAAAAGAACAGATCTGTACCATCTTCAAAATCAAAGATCATGTCCGTTCCTTGACCCGATGTCAAGAAAAATTGGTCAGCACCGCTGCCACCGAACAAGCTGTCATTACCAGTACCGCCGTCAAGAATGTCATCACCAGCACCACCGATAAGGAAGTCATTACCATTACCGCCATTCATAATGTCCTGACCCTGATTCCCAAGCAGCATATCTTCACCAGCACCACCTTGGAGAATATCGTCACCAGTACCACCATTAATGGTGTCATTGCCCTCTTCACCAAGCAATATATCGTTGTCAGCTCCACCGTTAAGGTTGTCGTCACCAGTGCCACCTAACATGAGATCGTCACCGTTGCTACCAATCATCGTGTCGTTACCCCATAGACCGATGAGGGTATCATTGCCATTCCCACCAGTGAGGTTATCTGTGCCATCCCAGTCGATGATGGTAACATCAGTTTCAGGTAGACTTAAAGGTGTTAAGACTGGTTTGTATGGATCTGAAGTCGGTACAGAAAACAACTCTTCTCCCTGTGCGGAGAATCCACCGTTACCATCTCCTAAGTAAACCTCAACGCTATAATTGCCTGTATTCCAAGGAATCGAGCGCCCAACAATATCGAGGTGACCATCCAGATTAACATCGTAGGTCTCAGCAAATGCCCAGAACTGATCACTCCCAGAACCCTCGTTATTTGGTCGGAAGTCAATAGACTGCTGTGGTGTACTAAATCCTCCTGAACCATCGTTGAAAGCAATATAGGATTGACCCATATCTGCAACATCATCGTCCGGCGGCAGGAATACATCCAAATCTCCATCTTCGTCAAAATCGCCGAATACAGGTTTGGTGGTACCGTGGGGATTGCTCAGCAACAACTGCTGATCGCTCACGTCGGCAAACGTACCATCTCCATTACCCTTGAGCATGTAGAGGTTGGTGGTGAAGGAGCCACCGGAAGCATAACTGTGGAAAACCAAATCGCTATAAGTATCTCCATCTACATCAGCTAGAGTAAAATTGGCTCCCCAAGGCATATTGTTCAGAAGGGTAATAGGGGTAGCGCTGAAATCAAAGCTGCCATCGTTTTGGCCGAGGGCGACTTTGTACTCATAATTGCTGAAACCGCTTGAAGTTTTGTGGGTGAGGAGCAGATCATCAAATCCATCTCCATTGAGATCTGCCGTTCCCTGAAGTTTCCAACCTGCTGGCCAAGAACCCATTGGACTTTCAGTGAAGCTCCCACTGCTATCAGGACTGAATCGGGAGTACCCAGTAGGCTGTCCGTTGCCATCATACCAGGTGGCAATAAAGTCCCCATTGTCCAATCCTCGGAGGCTGGGGCGTCTAGTCGGGTCAGTTCCTGATGGAGGAGAGACAGATAGTGTCACTACACCATCTACTGCACTCACATTATTTAAATCTGGTAGGACTGTGTCAAGGGGAACCACGTAAATGGTGTTTGCATCGGTGCTGTAAAGGACATGATTGACTTGAGTCATAAGACACCTCTAAACAAATAAACTATTTCTTTGAACTGGAATTTTTGTTTAATTGAACAAGTTTTTAACAGCAAGGTTTACAAACTAGGTACGTTTGCCTTGTTCAACCGAAACTTGTCAATCTTTGTTATTGTGTCATCTGTGAAATTCACAATAATTTCGCAGAAATCCAAATTTTCATCCAAAACTTTATAAAGTATTTTTTTATTTTGCTAAAAAAATCAAAAAATATCGGTCTAGTCAACTTTAATAGACCGATGAAGTAAATAAATTATTAAACTATCTATGAGCTTCCCACACTCCTCTTCACCAAAAGCCTTTCGGCTTATCAAGCTCGCCATTCGAGTTAATGCTGCTGAGCCTGATCTAAGCAGGCCTTCAATTTTTCAGCGAGAACCAGTATTTGTGGTTCTTCAAAGATGTTCTGGTGATATCCAGGAATCTCATGCATCTCCAATCCTTTATCGGCTATTTTTTTCAATTTTGCTGGGTTTCTTGACAGCCACTCACTGCACAAAAAGAGGGTAATCTTGCCTGGATATACTTGAGGTATATAATCACGGACAAATTGGTAATAATTATTGAGTAAGTTAACATCTTGGAAATATTTAGGGACAGGGGAGCTAGTTCTAGAGTAAAACTTACCTCTAATGGTTTTAGTGTGTAGAATGAGTTTTCTTTTCATAAACTCTATTCTCTTCTTCACCTTGTAGAGGAGGTAGCTAAATCCAAATTGGCGAAAGTTGTGCCAATAAAAATCAAGTCCCAACTTGCGAGGCTCCCAAATTACATCAATGAAAGCTAGCAAACCGACTTTTTCTCCTTGTGCTTGGAGCTGTTGTGCTATTTCAAATGCTATTCGGGAATCACCACAGTAGACTCCCAAAAGATAAGGTCCATTAGGCTTAACAGTACGAATATCTTTAATAAATTGCTCAGCAATATCTCCAAGTTGGAGGTGGCCAATTTTTTGTTTATATAGCTCCATCAGCCTAAAAATGCTCAGACAATAACAGGGTTGGTCAGAACCGAGATAAGGTGCCAATTTTTTGCAGTGACGTATCGAGTGGATAAAGAAGAAAGGGTTCTTGGAGCCACTAGGTTGAATTGGGATAATGGAAGACTTAGGAGCAAACCACGCTTCCTGGCGTAAAATATTAGCCAGTTGCTCAATTGTTGATGCTTCTTGAAAAAGGGTAGCCAAAGAGAGATTTTTGTCAAATGTTTTCTGTATTTTGGCGATGAGGCTGACAGCCAGTAGGGAGTTTCCTCCTAGATCAAAGAAGTTGTCCCTTATACCGATGGATTGGATACCCAGAACTTTTTCCCAAATCTTGGTTAACTCACGCTCTAATTGATCTCGGGGAGCTACAATATCTTTGTCTGGTTCTGACTGAGTTAAATCAGCAACAGGCAGAGCACGGTGATCAACCTTGCCGTTGGGAGTTAAGGGAAAGGCATCCAGCATCATAAAAGCAGAGGGAATCATGAAGTTAGGTAACCTCTGCTTCACAAAATCTCGCAACTCATGCTTGGTGCAGACTTCCCCCTGATTAAGGATCACATAAGCTATGAGGCGCTTGTCCCCAGGGGTAATTTCATGGGCTAAGATTAAAGTCTGCCCGACAGCAGGATGTTGATTGAGCACCACCTCAATTTCCCCTGGTTCAATGCGCACCCCGCGAATTTTGACTTGATGATCGATGCGACCGAGAATTTCGATAGAGCCATCCGGACGATAGCGTCCGCGATCGCCTGTATAGTAAAGTAAATCCTTTTGATCATCACGTTCGGGATTCTGCACAAACTTCTGCTGATTTTCTTCAGAAGTATTGATATAGCCCAAGCTTCGGAATGGTGTTCTGATTACAATCTGACCTGGTTCACCAATGCCACATAACTGGTTGTTCTCCCCTAAAATCAGTCCTTGAGTTGAGGGTTGGGGGTAGCCAATAGGCTGTACTCCTGTTAAGAGATTATCCCCAGGCACCCGGTAGTAGAACTTCACCATCGTTGTTTCCGTTGGCCCATAGAAATTGATAATTTCCCCTACCTCAGGAAAAGCCTCACGCCATCGAGTTATCAGTTGATCTGTGAGAGGTTCTCCAGTAAAAAATACCCTTCGTAATTCCCGTAGAGAGACATCAGCTGGTATGTCAACTAACCAGGATTGTGCCAGGCTGGGAACAGTATGCAGCAAGGAAATCCGCTTTCTTTCCAACCAAGGTAAAATGTAGGAGGAACTCAGATCAGCAGTTGCTTCCAATAGACAAAGGGTTGCGCCACTGGTCAAAGGCAGAAAAATATCCCTAAGTACCGCATCAAAAGAAAGACCTGTTAGTTGAGCAATACGATCATTTTGTCCGACATCAAATGTTTGTCGTTGCCAGTTGAGGAAATGGCTTAATCCTTTGTGAACTCCTAAGACTCCCTTGGGAACTCCCGTTGTACCTGAGGTGAAGAAAATGTAGGCGGCATCTTCAGGGTTGATTGCCGGTAGTTCTATAGGTTGGAGGTTAGCTATTGTTGCCTCAATTGCTTGCCCTGTATCTTCGGCTACATTGATGATCTCCACAGACTCCCCTATCCACTCATCTGCTGAGGGTTGATTACCGACATACAGTAAGTATTTGGCTTTGGCTTCTTGAAGTATCAACTGCTGCCGTTGCTGAGGCAGGTTTTGATCGATAGTCAGCAATACACTTCCATTCAAGAGTATGCCGAGCATACTGGCAATCAGCCCAAAACTGCGAGAGCCGCAGACGGCTACTGGCTCTCCTTGGTCGATGCCTTTACTCCTTAGCACCTGTGCTATAGCCTCAGCACTTGCAGACAATTCTCTGTAGCTCCAAGTGCGATCGCCTTGGCAGATTGCCGGATGTTCTGGTGTAGACTTGACCCAAGAGGCAAACAGGTTTGTTACAGGTTCGTACTCTGGTTCAGGCAAAGCCACACTTTGATCTGGAAGTAAGGAACTCGATTCTGGTGTTACCAGGGAATAGGACTTAATCGGTTTTTCTGGGTTAGCCACCATCTGTTCCAGCAGATACTGGAATTGATTGAGGAGGCAAACCATACGTTCCGGGGCAAACAAAGCCTGCCGGTATAGTAGAATTAGGTTTAGTTCACTGCCATGCTCCTCCACATAGAGAGTCATGGAAAATTGTGAGTCCGGTTCGAGCAGTTCTAGGGGAGTGAGATTGAGCCCAGATAGTTCCAAAGGCTGTTGTGGAATATTCAGCAAGTTGAGCATGACATCGAATACCGGGCTATGACTTTGGCTTCTGTCTAAATCCAGTTTTTCTAAGACCTTCTCAAAAGGTATATCCTGGTGAGCATAGGCTTGCTGAACTACCTGGCTGACTCGATGGAGCAGTTGCATAAAAGTGGGATTGCCGGAGAGATCAGAACGCATTGCCAGAGAATTGAGAAAGCAACCCATCAGTTTCTCAGTCTTGACTTGGTTGCGCCCCGCTACCGGTGTGCCGACAATAATATCTTCTTCCCCTGTATAGCGGTAGAGCAAAGTCTTGAATGCCGCCAACAGGGTCATAAATAAGGTGCCACCCTGCTGACGACTCAGGGTTCTCAAAGCATTGGTGAGTTTTGCCGATAGCACCAACTGTTTTTTTGCACCTAGGTAGTCCTCACTCGACAGACAGGGATAGTCAGTAGGCAACTGTACTCTGGGGAGGCGACCCCCTAGTTGCTGCTGCCAGTAGTGAAGTTGTTCATCTAGGACTTCATTCTTGAGCCACTGAAGCTGCCACTGGGCAAAGTCGTTGTACTGGAGGTTTGCGGTAGGCCTCGATTTTGACGCGCGTAGCGGTTATA
>JAAHGL010000297.1 GCA_010692635.1 Symploca sp. SIO2C1
GTTGTTTGGAGAAATCCAACTAGGTGGGACTCCATCTAGAGGGAGAGTAGACGTAAGACGGGGTTAACCTGCAATCTACGCCAGTATCCCTGAATCCCACGCGCTTTTAGCCGTGGGAGTGGGTCAATATTAATGATGTAACCCTTGTTGAAGAGGATAGTGGTCAGCAGAAAGCAAACTTTACAGTAAGTCTAAGTCACAGTGTAGATACGGATGTTCGCTTTAAATATGCTACAGCAGATGGGACAGCAACTGCTGGTATTGACTATATTGCTGCTAATGGCAGCTTGTTTTTTGCCCCAGGTACAACTAGCCAGCCTGTGACTATTCCAGTGGATGTTAATGGTGATACTCTACTGGAGATAGATGAAACTTTTTTTGTCAATTTATCCAATATTCAGGCCGGTGGTCGTACAGTAAGCTTTGCTGATGATCAAGGTATTGGTACTATTCTTAATGACGATCCCCGTGAAGCTGATTTAGCCATTACCAAAACAGATAATCTGGACTATCTCTTGTTAAATGATGAGCAAATTGTAGATAGCTCCTATACTGTTGTGGTTACTAACAACGGACCAGCTTCGGTTAGTGACATAACTGTAAGTGATATCTTACCTGCTGAATTAACCAATGTTACCTGGTCTGGGGTTGGCACAGCTGGAGCTAGCGGCTATGAAACTACACCGCAACAAGGAAACTTAATTGATGATGGTATTACCTTAGACCCAGGAGCCAGCATTGAGTTTACTATCAAAGCAGAGATTGATTCTAGCAACATCACTGACTTAGTTTTACTCCTGAGCAATACAGCGAGTGTGACATCTAGTGACCCAGATTTTATAGAGCTAGACCCCATCAATAATGAAGCTACTGATGAGACCCAACTAATTCGTTGTAATCACGATTTTACTATTACACTAGGAGACAATGTTACTATTGTTCGACCAGGTGATAACGCTCACAGCACACCAGGTGACGACATCCTAATTGATTTTGGTCGCAATCACCTTGTCGGTAGAGATGGTAATGATATACTTTTCGGTTGCACCGATGACGATAGGCTAGTTGGTGACAATGGCAATGACACCCTTGATGGTGGTGATGGTGATGACAGACTTTTGGGTCTTGGAGATAACGACTACTTAATTGGTGGCTTAGGAAATGATAACCTGAATGGTCATCAAGGTGATGATGAGCTTTATGGTGGGGATGGTGACGATGAACTATTTGGTGTTGCTGGTAATGATTCCCTTGATGGTGGGGATGGTGATGATGAGCTTTATGGTGGTGCAGGTAATGACACCCTCAGAGGAGGAGGAGGTAATGACATCCTCAGAGGAGGAGGAGGAATGGACATCTTTACTCTTGCTGTAGGTGATGGAACAGATCTGATTATCGACTTTAATTTGCGCCAGGGTGATCTTATTGGTTTGTCTGGTGGTTTAACATTTAATGACTTGTCCTTTACCGGAAATGACATTATAGCTGGTGGTGAAATCCTAGCCACTTTGTCAAGATTCGATACCACAACCCTTGACGAATCAAATTTTGTCCTTATTTAGTGGTCTTTTTTGACACTCTGGGAAAAGTAAAATCATAGCCAATTGATGAAAGCCATACCCAATGGAAAATTTCCATTGGGTATGGAAATTTTAGCGATCGCCTATTAGGGTGGCACTACAATAAAGACAAGGAAAGTTAGTGGTTAAAGGTGTAATGAGTTCTCCCATCGTCACTCAACCTCCATTGGTAGATTTTGAGCAACGGGTACTGCTTCATGGAGTTGATTGGCATCAATACGAGAGTTTGCTAGATGTTCTAGGAGATAACTTTCCGACATTGCGAATGAGCTACTTGGAAGGAACCCTAGAAATCATGACTAATTCTCCAGAACACGAGGAGCTCAAAAAGATGATTGGGATGTTGATAGAAGCTTATCTACAAGAAACTCGAACTCGGTTCCATGCAGGGGGTTCCACCACATTTCGCCAAGCTGCAAAGAAGCGAGGCTTAGAACCTGATGAGTGCTATTGTTTAGGAGCAAAAAAGGAATTCCCTGACTTAGCGATCGAGGTGGTTATCACTAGTGGATTGGTCAATAAATTGGACATCTATCAGGGTCTAGGAGTACGTGAAATTTGGCAGTGGCAATCAGGACAATTTTCTATTTATCATCTGCGCTCAACCGGATATGAGTTAGTAGAAGCCAGTGAATTACTATCCGCATTAGACCTCAAGTTGCTAGCTAGCTATGTCCAACCTGAAGAGCAGTTTGATGCAGTGATGGCATTTCGAGAAACTTTACGCCTGATGTGAATTAGATCCTAATCAACATTCTACCCAACCTACATTTTTAGGTGTGTCACGCTACTACATTAGGTGTAAGGCAAATAACCAATAACCAATAACCATCCTTAGATAGCATCTTTGATTGATAATGAACAATGGATAATGGATAATTACCTCTCCTTGAAAGAAGAGGATTGACAATCAGGAAAATATTTTCTTTTTATTTTCTTCATAAATGAAGAGGTCTTAGACCAAATTAACCAATTATCAATTATCAATTATCAATTATCCAATGAGTAATGAGTGAAGAAACTTTTGTCAAATCCTCTTTCCTTCTACCTCCTACCTCCTCCGGAGCCTCCTGCCTCGGAGCCTCCTGCCTCATGTTTCTTGAGAGCCACTGTAAATTTCACCTCACCCCTGAGCAAGTGCGAACTCTTGACTTAAGTACACGCTGGTGGAAAACAACAGAAGAAGTACTGCCAAAAGAATTTGTTGATCGGGTTGTAGAGACGTTTAGAATGATTATGAGGTAGTGGGAGAACATTGAAGGGATATCAAGACTTGTTATTGCTCAATAAACAACAACTAAAATGCTACCAAGAGAAGAACTGTTAAAAGGGGTTGAAAATCGAGACGAGATTGCCCGTATCATTGACCAAGCTGAACAGGCAATCAAGACTTGGGAAGTAGTCTTGACTGATTTTCTCTCACCACCAGTATTAATTGAAATTCAGGAGCAGTTTAGCCGTCTTACAGAAGTGCAGCTGCTGGCTTGGGGGGGTTATCCTCAAGCAGAACGACAACGTTTAGCGATCGCACGAGAAGAGTTACCCTTAGAACAATACCAGGTAGAAGTGGCAGCATTGGATATTGCAGGTAATTTTCTCTTTGATCCAGCCAACCACCGGGACTTCTTGGGAGCAATGTTGGGAACAGGTTTGGTGCGGGAAAAGACTGGGGATATTATTGTTCTAGGAGAACGAGGAGCCCAAGTAATTATAGTGCCAGAAATGGTGGAGTTTTTGGAAGCTAATTTAACTCAGGTACGTTCAGTACCAGTAAAAAGTGAACGGATTGAACTGAGTGAACTCAAGATTCGAGAACCGAAGAAAAAAGAACGAACCACTGTAGAAGCATCCATGCGCTTAGATGCGATCGCTTCGGCTGGCTTCGGCACTTCCCGCAGTAAAATGGTTGAGCTGATTAATGGTGGTGATGTTCGGGTGAACTGGAAAGAGATCACCCAAGCTAGCTCCTTGGTTAAATCAGGAGACTTAATTGCTATTCGTGGGAAGGGACGAGTGGAAGTTGGGGAAGTTAATGTAACGAAAAAGGAACGCTACCGGGTGCAGCTGACTAGATTTATTTGAGAGGATTGATCGAGTTAACTACCCGGCGCTAACCTTACAAAATTAGTCAGAAAACCCTAAGTTCTCCCAACTTCCCAGGCGGAACCGCACCCTTCTCAGTAATAATTGCTGTGATTAACTCCGCAGGGGTAACATCAAAGGCTGGATTATAAAACTCTACTCCCGGTGGACACAATACGGTTTCGCCTACTTGATATATTTCCGAGGGGTGGCGCTCTTCTATTGGGATTTCACTGCCAGTAGCTAGCTTAAAATCAATAGTGGATAAAGGCGCAGCAACAAAGAAAGGAATATTGTGAGCAACAGCTGCGATCGCTAAACTATAAGTGCCGATTTTGTTAGCAGCGTCCCCATTAGCAGTAATCCGATCCGCTCCCACAACTACTGCATCAATTAACCCCTGTTTCATACAATGAGCTGCCATGTTATCGGTAATTACCGTAACTGGTATTCCTTCTTGCACACATTCCCAGGAAGTGAGCTTGGCTCCTTGCAAGCGGGGACGGGTTTCGTCTGCATAGACTCGGTTTAGTCTTCCCTCCCGCCATGCTGAGCGCACCACACCTAGAGCAGTACCATACCCAGCTGTTGCTAGTGCTCCAGCATTACAGTGAGTTAACAAAGTTAACTTCTGAGGCTCAGATGGTAACACTTCTAAACCGCGATCGCCAATTGCTTGACAAGTCTGTAAGTCTTCTGCCTGAATTGCTTGAGCTGTTGCCAACAAAGATGCCTGAAGTTGCTCTACTGAACCCTGAGTCTCCTGAGCTGTTTTCAACATCCGTGCGATCGCCCAAAATAAATTAACTGCAGTCGGACGAGTCTGGCGCAACTGCTGAGCAATTTCTTCGAGTTGGTTAAGGAAAGTATCTCTATCTGTTGTGGTAAGTTCCCTTGCTCCCAGGTACATCCCATAAGCCGCTGCAATACCAATCGCAGGCGCACCCCGGACAATCATAGTTTTGATTGCTTGCGCCATCTCCTGATAGTCATTAATTTCTACAGTTGTGTACTTTTCTGGCAGTTGAGTTTGGTCAATCAGTACAACTTTGTCTTCTTGCCAGATAATGGGATATACAGGGTTTTGAGACTGGGAAGTGAGGTTTGTAGACATCCTGAAAAATAGTTAATACTTTCTAATTTAATCACCCTATTATGAGAAACTACCGATGATTCTGAGAAATCCCGTCCAAGCTACAAAAGCTAACTCGAAACAAATTATCAAGCAATTTGAGGCAGCTGTAGGTAAAAATAGTGTAATTCGTCGTAAAGAAGAATTGCTGACCTATGAATGCGATGGTTTAGCTAGCTATCGGCAAAAACCCGCATTAGTAGTGCTACCCCGCACCACAGAACAAGTAGCAGCAGCAGTGAAAATTTGCGATCAAAATCAAATTCCTTGGGTAGCACGGGGAGCTGGCACTGGCTTATCTGGCGGTGCTTTGCCGGTGGAAGATTGCGTGTTGATTGTCACCGCCTTGATGAAGCGCATCCTGGATATTGATTTAGAAAACCAGCGGATTGTTGTACAACCAGGGGTAATTAATAACTGGGTAACCCAAGCTGTCAGTGGCGCTGGATTTTACTATGCTCCTGACCCTTCCAGCCAAATTATTTGTTCAATCGGGGGCAATGTTGCTGAAAATTCCGGTGGTGTCCATTGTCTCAAATATGGGGTCACTACTAACCATGTTATGGGTTTAAAACTGGTTGTTCCTGATGGTTCAATTGTAGATGTGGGAGGAGCAGTACCAGAAATACCTGGTTATGATCTGACGGGTTTATTCGTTGGTTCTGAAGGTACTCTAGGTATTGCCACAGAAATTACCCTACGTATTCTCAAGACACCAGAATCTATTTGTGTCCTTCTGGCAGACTTTACCAGCATTGAAGCTGCTGGTGCTGCGGTTGCAGATATTATCGGTAACGGAATTATTCCTGCTGGTATGGAAATGATGGATAACCTTAGTATTAATGCCGTGGAAGATGTCGTGGCCACAGGATGTTATCCCAGAGATGCAGAAGCCATTCTGTTAGTAGAACTTGATGGCTTAGAGGTAGAAGTAGCAACTAATAAACAGCGGGTTGCGGAAATTTGTAAACAGAATGGAGCCAGAAATATTACTTCTGCTAGAGACCAAGAAACTCGCCTAAAATTGTGGAAAGGTCGCAAAGCTGCTTTTGCTGCAGCCGGTCATATGAGTCCTAATTATTTCGTCCAAGATGGGGTAATTCCTCGTACTCAACTAGCAGGAGTTCTTCAGGATATTGAAGCTTTAAGTGAGAAATATGGGTATCCCATTGCTAATGTATTTCATGCTGGTGATGGCAACCTCCATCCACTGATTCTTTATGATAATTCTGTTGAGGGAGCATTTGCACAAGTGGAAGAGTTAGGAGGAGAAATTCTTAAACTCTGTGTTCGCTCAGGAGGTAGTATTTCTGGAGAACATGGTATTGGTGCGGATAAGAATTGCTATATGCCAGAAATGTTCACGGAAACTGATTTAGAAACGATGAAATGGATCAATCAAGTTTTTAATCCCAAAGGTTTAGCCAATCCAGGTAAAGTATTTCCTACACCGCGCACTTGTGGTGAAGCGGCAAATGCTCAGAAGTTAGAGCAGTTTAAGGAAGTAGAATTGTTTTAACCATCCCGATAGTCAACCCAAGGTTAATTTCTTCCCCCTTCTTGGGCGATCGCAGTTTTGATTTGACTAATTTTAGTTGTCAGGGTATGGTTTACTTTCGGATTAAAATTTTTTTATGAAAAATATAATTGCACTATCTATCACAGTCCTTACGGCTACATCTGGGTTAGTTTTTGGGAAAATAGAAACTGCCTCTGCTTTAACTTGGAACTGGAGCTATTCAGTTACTGGTGTAGATGCTAGTGGTACTTTAACTACTAATGATACTCCTGACGATTTGGGTTTTTACCAAATTACTGGAATTACTGGTACGCGCAATAACGAAACCATTACTGGCTTGGAAGCTACGGGAACTTCAATACCGGGAAACGAACCTTTTGAACTTGACAATTTAATCAGTCTTAATCCTGAGCAGTTAACAAGTGATGGTTTTGGCTATTCCACCTCGGGAGGAAACTTTGTTAATGTGTTTTTTGCTAGTTTTTTGGAGCCTCCAGGTTATTTTGAGATTTTTTCTGCACCACCATTTGTACCAGGTTTTGAAAATTTCGGCCCGGAAGATAGTGAATTACCCGGTACTTTTACTGCTGCTCCAATCAGCGTCCCTGAACCCATCTCAACTCTAAGCCTCTTTGCACTCGGTACTTTCGGCGTAGGTTCAGCAATCCTTGGCAAGAAGAAACAGAAGCTCTAATAAGCTGAGACACATTTTGAAGTAAGAAGTAATGAGTAATAAGTAATAAGTAAAGAGTGTACTATCGCTTGCTGCACAACTCTTTGAGGCAATTAATTGAAGTGAAAGTAGCTCTTAAAAATCTGCTTACTTTTACCTCATATTCCGAATTTAAGCGGGTG
>JAAHGL010000298.1 GCA_010692635.1 Symploca sp. SIO2C1
GGGTGGAGAGTCTAGGTTTATATCTGGGTGTATGGGAAGGAACCAAGACTAATCGAACAGGTTATTGGTTACGCTG
Source organism: Symploca sp. SIO2C1 (assembly GCA_010692635.1). GTDB lineage: Bacteria > Cyanobacteriota > Cyanobacteriia > Cyanobacteriales > Coleofasciculaceae > Caldora. The sequence goes on from JAAHGL010000298.1 coordinate 77, forward strand.
GTGGGATGAAAAGGGGGAAATATTGCCTTGGGGAATTGAGCTAGTAGAGCAAGAAAGGCTGCAAGCTGAGCAGGAAAAGCACCGTGCTGAGCAAGAAAAGCAGCGAGCTGAGCAGGAAAGGCTGCGTGCTGAAACATTGATGGCGCAATTACGAGCTGCGGGAATTGAGCCGGAGGTAGATATCACCTGAGTTCGATGAGCTAAATTAGCTTTCGCTTTTGTGCCTCCTTGCACAAAGCTACACGCATATTAGTTACTTTTTCATCAAGGCTATCAATGCCCAGTTTAACTTTTAAGTTACTCACATGGCTCTGTACTGCCCTGAGAGTTAATTTAATTTCCTCTGCAATGCTTTTGTCTTTCAGACATTCTTGGCACAGAAGTCTTAGTACCTCCATCTCTCTCTCCGTTAACGGTATTTCTCTAAGCAACTGTTTAGGAGCATACATTCCTCCCTGTAGGGCACATTTAGTACCTTCAAGAAAAGCGTTTCTGCTTTGCATTTTGTCAACAACAGCAAATCCACCTCTATGATTGTTAATCTCCCGCGCCAGTCTCGTCATATATAGGGGATCATTCGAGTAAACTACAATATTCAGAGTTTGATACTGTTCAAATATCTTTGTCAGCAGGTTTAATCCTGGTTCAGCTGACTTCTCGCCGCTAATTTTGCCAAACTGAAGATCAACAACTATTAACTCCGGTGTTTCGAGTTTGAGCCGTTCCAGTGCCTGTTCCGGTGTCTGCGCAATAATGCAGTGAGCAGATGATTCTAACTCCCGTAGGAAATAACAGTTATTTTCGGCTGTTTCTGGATGGTCTTCAACGATTAGAAATAGAGAAGCTTTAGAATTCATAGTCAGTAATCTCTAAATTTTAGGTGATATTTTTCCTTTACGAGTCAGAAATCACTAATTATCGCTAAATTTTACTGATATTCCAGACTAGCTTGACAAGCATTCTGCCATTAGGCAAAGTTAATCTTTCCCAGAAACCCTCAGGAAGTTCTGCTGCGATTGTTTCCATTATTTTAGTGCCATTGCCACTGCTGGGCTGATAGCTATAATCCTGATCTAATACTCCATCATTCTCAATGGTGAGAGTACATTGATTCCCTTGCTGGAATAAGCTGACCTTAACCTCAGTTGCACTGCCTTTGGGAGGTTGAGCATGGTATATGATATTAGCGATCGCTTCGCGAAAGAAGCAGAAAATATCCTCACGAGCGTCAATCCAAGCACTGACTAACTTAGGTTCTTGAAGAGGTTTAATGTGCTCAATCACAGGTAGTTTTAATTTACCGGAATCCCTCAGTTGTTTAATGTGCATTCCCATTCCCCAATGTAAGCCTGCTCGTAATTCTGGGGTGATTTTGAGTTTATTTGCTAGAGAGCGAAGATCATTAAGCTGCTTACGAATGCCGATACCGACATCCTGTAGTTTGGGCAAAATCCTGTGCCAAATTGGATCATTATCTAGTGCGGGATACTTCTGTGAAAGTATTTCAATACAATCCATTGCATTTCTCAATTCTCCAAGCTCCCGCTGATGAATATCGGTAGCGGTTCGGTGAAGTAATTTTCGAGTTTGATCGAGAATAGCCTCTTGTTCTAAAAATTTCAGCCGTTTAATTTCATCTTGTTGACGCTTGACGAGTAAACAAACTGCTACAGACCCCCCTGTCATTGTCCAGGTTAGTAACGGTCGGGTAATCGGCAAAACCCATCTGCTCAAAAGACAGACAAAGCTTAATCCACTGTATCCCCCTAAAATTGCCAAACTAAGCAGAATCCACCAAAGGCTATACCACGAATAGAGCTTAGTCATGGGAGAAGCAATTAGCAAGCTGATTAAGACTCCCCCTGAGACGATGATACCTACCTCAAAAAAAGGGTGTACAACTCGATAAAATTTCCCTGTCATTAGGCTAGCCAAAAGATTAGCTTGTCTTTCCACCTCTGGCATTTTGCCCCAAGGGGTATCCCTGGAGAAAGAGTTAGGATCTTTGTCATCCGTAAAGCCAATCAAAACGATTTTGTTTTCTAATCGTTCCGGTTCCTGCATGTTAAATTGGCAGGTATTATTTAATTGGGGAGAGCAAATAGATTCAATAGGGATGCTCTCAAATGTTGTGTCAGTTGCTCCCCAAAAGTTAGTCCAAACTCCCTGATATGGTAGTCCCCATTGGGTGAGCGAAATTTTATTTGGAATTTCAATTCTCCGCGTCTGTTGTGTCTCGCGTCCCCGCGTCTGCTTACTCATTTCCCCACCCTTTTTTTCATTCACCCGTTCCCGTTGCTGCTGTAAATGTTTCTCTAGTGCTAGAACAACAGAGGATTTGAATTCTGTCAATTCTTGGTTATCTTCTCGTCGAAACTTTCCTAAAAGATTGGCTAGATCAGGATTGGCATTCAAGTTAGTTGAATTACTATATTCAAAAAAACCATTTACTTGTTCCGGAGAAACTTCTGGTTCTAATTCTTTATCTTGAAAAGACAGAAACTCGTTATAAATTGGCAATTCAGGGTTCTCTTTGTTGGCAAATTGCTGAACGGGAGCAGCTAAAACAATTTTTTTCGCTAAATTGCGATCAATTCTTTTTGGCTCTTTAGCATTTTCTTGGTGGATAGATGATGCCGCTAATTCCCAGTTGTTGGGAAAATGTAAGATAACAACAGAAGCCTTGCCCTTGTCAATCAAACCATCGAGCAAGTTTAGATATAAATCAGGTTGTATTATTTCAATTTCTTTCGCTTCTCTTTTCCTTTCGATGGTGACCAAAATGATGTCACTTGGGACATCACTTGGGCTTAGCTTCTTCATTAGGCTATTTTGAATCTCAAGATCCAGGTTTTCTATTAATGGAATTTCTAGAGAAAGTAAATAGTATAAGAGACTCCACAAGATACCTAAACAACCTGCTAAAAACTGCCAGTTTCTAAGAAATACCATCTTCTTTACTAACAGGGTAAATGCATCCGAACAAGAAGGAAAAATAGTCTAAACTTTCATCAGGATTTGGGATGGAGAAAATACTCAACAATTCGATTAGAGCTGTTTTGATAGAGGGTTACTTCCAACTCTCTATTAGACCTCCTCTCAAACTGCCAAGTTTCGTTGCCTAGTTTTACAGAACCATTTAAGCGACGATTTAGACGATTTGACGGTATTATTTTGCCTCGAGAAGGGCCAGAACGAAATTCAATCGAGTTGTCTTGATGTTTTTCCAACTCTAAACTGACCGAGCCACCTTGACCAGGGCCTCTGACGATTCGCCCTCTTCCTGACCAAATAGTCGCGATCGCAGGCAAGCTCGGTATAAGTAGCATTAAGGTTGTTGTACTGACAATAGCTGTTCGTTGCCATAAGGAAATCATAATTTGTTTTTCCCTCTTTGAGTGAGCTTGCTGCACTTAGTCTAAGCATTTTTAGAATAGTTGCCTCCATTACCATTTTACCTTTTTGTGCCCCATTTCTGTTCAACAATTCAACAGGGGTGAACGAAATTTTGGGTGGGATTTCCTAGCTAGGGTTTGCTGAATAAGTCGTCAGGAGTCAGGAGTCAGGAGTCAGGAGTCAGGAGAATAGGAGTTTAGGAGTTTAGAATAGTCTTTAAAGGGGATTATGGGTTAAGAAGATGCAAGGAAATTGCATTGATGAGCTCAATTTTCTTGCACTTTTCTAGGAAAATAAAAGCTTAAAAGCTATACCAGACAGCGCTTTCAGACTCTTGCAGCAAGCCCTAGCTAAGTATCCAAAAATTATAAGTTCTCTCTTCTCCCTCAGCTCCCTCAGCTCCCCCAGCTCCCCCAGCTCCCCACGCTTTTTTTCGCTCACCCATTCAACAGGGTCACGATATTGTAGCGACAAGAAACCTCAGATTTATTACGTAAAAGCGCAAACTTAACTGTGCAAACTGGCAATTAGCTCTGCGGTTATACCTATGTTTTCCAGGAAGGTATTGACGATAGCCTATGAGGGTCTTTTAAAGATTGATTACTTGCAGGAGAAAATAACCATGACATCCCGTACCAGAAACAGGAATAAAAACTGGAGGGCAAATATTGCACTTAGCGCTACTGTTCTAGCTGCAATTGCAGCAACACTTGCAGCAGTTATTGGCCGAGGAGGAATACCTGAACTATTCAGTAAGAGCGGTTCTGCCCTCGCACAGCAAAGTATCGATGGCCATGGAAATATTCAAATTGATGGAGACCAGAACGAAGCAAAGATTCACCATACAGAGAGCGAAACGAATACAACCAATAACCAGAACCCAGTAACTTTCAAGAATGATGGAGACACAACCAATAACACTAGCTGTCAAGGTGAGCAAACCAGCTGTAGCAGTGGAAACACATTTTTCGACTTTAAGGATATACCCAAGATGAAGCAATAATTAGTTGTTAAGAGGATGTTTGAAAAGTCATGCTGAACCCTTCACTTTGTTCGAGGGTAAACTCCGCGCAGCGTAGTGAAGCATCTCTAAGTAATCGCTCAAAGCTTAGATTCTTCGTTCCGCTTTGCCCCACTCAGAATGACAAATTGTACCTGTTCTAACTTTTCAAACAGCCTCTAAGTATCGCTCTATCAAGAGGTTGGAATGATACTTAACAACAATACTCAATTTATTGATGACTGAAAATGTAGTTTAGTCAAACCCAGCTCTAGTAAAAACTATCAGATATTAGCCATGAAATCAATAGTACATTCAGCACTTTGTTTATCTAGCGTGGTCTTTATCAATAGCTATCCCTTCGTTGCTTATGCACAGCAAACAATTGCTGGAAACTGCAATATTCAAATTCAAGGCAACCGAAGTTATGGAAACATTACTTGTATAGCTAGTGCGGGATTTCCTGCTCCAAAACCAAGACCATCTCCTGGTTCTGTTATCTTTGAAGCTCAAGTCAATAATTTGCAACGTGGTAGCAAGACTTTTAGCTTATGGTTAAGAAATCATAGTTCAGATAAAATAATCGAAGTATCGACAAGATCTATAGCAATTTCCGATAATTTAGGAAATAGTTATCAACTTGATAGATGGGCAAATTTTGGCTTAGATCTTAGGAAAAAGATTCCACCTAAAGGTGCAATAAGAATTGACTATGTGTTAGAGTCTCCGATTAATAGCAATGCCAATTCAGTCAGCTTTATTTTAGATTCTCTCACAGCTAAACAGATAGGCGATCCACTGTCATTTAATTTCTTCTCAGCTTACTGGTCAGTACGTTTCCGTTAACCGATAACTGGGAGTGACTGGCTATCTGGTATAACTTAGGAATGGCAATGGTTGTAGCTCAGGCGATCGCACCCTCATGCCAATACTGCAAGATTTCAGGGGAGCAAGTGCAACGCTCATTGGCTTGGGTGATTTCCTCCGAAAGAATGTACCTATCGTAGTGGCCTGGGCATGACCCAATTAACTCACCGTTCGCCCATTTGAAAACGAGTTAGAGAAATTGTCAAGAGGGAATGGGGATTCCAGGTTACGGTTAAGTTGCTTGACAAATTTTACAAAATGTTATATATGATTATCTGCGATCGCTTAATCTGGATTTGTTTTGGAAATCGGTGAAATACACTATATATAGCGTATAGCAATTTTCACTAACCACTAGACAAAATAAGTGAACAGTGAGAATTAAAATTGTTCGTTACATGGTAGGTTGGGTTGAGGTAACGGATGTTGTTGACGAAATATTTTTTAATTGTAGGGGCAAATTGCATTTGCCCCAATACTGCTTGGTTAAGCCCTAATCCCTCTCCTTCAGCTCCCTCAGCTTTCTCGGCTTTTTAACGGATAATTTCTTCTTAACCGAGCAGTATTGTTCTGGGTCTTTATTGGAATTATTTTTTCTATTTTTTGTCAACTCATCTTGGTTTTTGATAGCAATTTATAATGGCTTAATTGTGATTTAATCACGACATAAAGTTGTTTCATTAAACAATATAATAGCTTGATAAATTCAGTCTTTTTATTATTAACAGCTAATAAATGCTTCTTCTTTTACTTAATTAAAACACTTAATTCTCTTTATCTAATACTTGCAAGCTTTCTATTGCCATTATTTTGTACACTATGTTCACATCCCATTCAGAAACGCTATTTTCTTTAAAAATAGTTATATCATTGGTTATAGAGTTAAAAGAAAAACAATTTAAACGTGTTTTAGCTTATGTACAAAGGATTACTGCTCAACCGCATCACCAATCGTATTCGGCACTCTTTGGAATTGCAGGAGATCTTGTCGGCAACAGTCTCAGAAATGCGATCATTTCTGGATACAGATCGAGTCAAGATTTATCGCTTTGAGCCCGATGGTTCAGGGCAAGTGATTGCTGAATCGATCGCTCAGAATCGCCTTCCCTCTTTGTTAGGCTTACACTTTCCCGCTGATGATATTCCTCCTGTCGCTCGCGAGATGTATATCAAAGCTCGTCAGCGAAGCATTGTGGATGTTCCAGAGCAGAGAATTACTCTTGCTCGTCTCGAATCTCCCAGAACTAGTGGAGATTTGACAGTCGAAGAAGTACACGAACACACGATCGAAGATATTCTCCAGCGTCCTGTAGATCCTTGCCATGTAGAATACCTAAGCAACATGGGAGTGCAATCTTCTCTAGTCATTCCAATTCTGGCACATCACAACCTTTGGGGTTTGCTGGTCTCCCATCATGCCCTACCTAAAGTCTTCTATCAAGAGCAATTAGAATTGGTGCAGATGATAGCAGACCATGTGTCCATTGCTATCTCCCAGTCTCATCTACTATCTCAAGCTCGCGAGAAAGCACGTAGAGAAGAGCTGATTAATCACATTTCTACCTTGATTCACTCTCCCCTCGCCATTGAGGAAATTTTGCAAACCGTTTTAGAAGATGTTGTTAAATTGCTTAAGGGTTCTGGTGGCAGACTCTATCTAACTTCTACAGACGGCATGTCAGAGGTGGAAATCTACACTTATGGTTGTCGTTCCTGCTCAGCTCGTTGTTGTTCCTGCTCAGCTCGTTGTTGTTCCTGCTCAGCTCGTTGTTGTTCTTGATCCCCCCGTTCTCGTTCTTCG
>JAAHGL010000299.1 GCA_010692635.1 Symploca sp. SIO2C1
GATAGAAATCGTATGGATCAGAGTTGATTAAGTCTGATCCATACGATTTCTATCTACAACGGTTAGAAGATACAGAAGGATCTGGGTTAGGTTTAGTAACTATGATGAATGATTATGAAGCACAGTTAGGTTGGAAGATTGAGACTGTTCAAAAAAATCCTGAAGTAGTTACTGTAACAACAATGGTACAGCTAACAGTATAAAATTAAATATTTTACAAGGTTGATCAAAATAGCAGTTTAGGAGTTTTACCAGACATGGCAAATCAAGAAATTAAGGGTGAAAACTACAGTGTAGATTACGAACCAGAGACGACAACTGTAAATTTCAATGGTTCACTGCGGCTAAGTGGGATGGCTGAGTATGAACCAATTGTGAATTTGCTCGAAGATTTAACTGGGCAACAACCAGCAACGATTACCCTGAACCTGCAAAATTTGGAATTTCTCAATAGTTCAGGAATCAGCATGTTATCTAAGTTCGTGATTGGTGCACGAAAAAAGAAGACCATTCAGATAGTAGTCAAAGGTTCTAAGGGTATACCTTGGCAAGGAAAATCCTTGAAAAATTTGCAACGGTTAATGCCTAGTTTAAAGCTAGAATTGCTGGAATTAGAATCATAAATATTGCAGGAGAGCTGGGGGAATTGCATGAACCAAAATACAACCAGCAATGTCCTAATTGTTGGAGCAAGTCAAGGGATTGGTTTAGGCTTTGTAAAAAAGTTATTAAATCAGAGCGGCAATACACAAGTTTATGCAACGTATCGCCGTCGAAAATCCCTAGGTGATTTGATGGAACTAGCGTCGGCATATCCTGATCGCTTAAACTGTTTAGCGATGGATATTACTGAGGAAGGGCAGATTGAGGCGGTAATTGAAGCAATTCAGGCGCAAACAGATAAATTGCACTATGCACTTAATTGCGTGGGGATTTTGCATGAAGGAAGTCTGCAACCAGAAAAAAGTTTGCGCCAAATTAATGCTGAGCAGTTGACACGCTATTTTCAAGTAAATAGTCTGGGATCAGTATTACTTGCAAAGCATTTACTACCGCTATTTCGTCACAGCGATCGCAGTATTTTTGCTAGTATTTCAGCAAAGATTGGTAGTATTGGCGACAATCGATTGGGGGGTTGGTACGGATATCGTGCCTCCAAAGCTGCACTGAATATGTTAATGCGAACGGTATCGATTGAATACAAACGAAAAAGCCCGAGGACAATTGTAGTGACGTTACATCCAGGAACAACGGATACGCGGCTTTCTAAACCCTTTCAAAAGAATGTTCCTGCTGAGAAGTTGTTTTCAGTCGAACGGACTGTAAATCAACTCTTTGGTGTCTTAGAAAAACTCGAAGAAAAAGATAGCGGTCAATTTTTTTCTTGGGATGGCAGTCTCTTACCTTGGTAATCAATTATCAATTATCCATTATCAATTATCAATTATCCATTATCAATTATCAATTATCCATTATCCATTAATAACTGATTCTCCTAAGATAGGGTCGAAACTTTTGTCAAATCCTCTTCCCTTGGAGCCCTCTGCCTTGGAGCCCTCTGCCTTCTGCCTTCTGCCTTCCCTAACACCGGAGAATATTCCGTTGGGTTTCACTTCGTTCCACCCAACCTACAGTTTTAGGCGTGCCACACCACTACATTGGCCTCATCATCCGAATGTTAAGCCTAACCGAGCAGTATTGGGGTAATTCACTCATTACTTGTTACTTGTTACTCCAAAAACCTTTTGTAGGGGAATTTTTGAAAAAATATATCCTTTGTTTTACTGAAATAAATTACTTAAAAATGTAACTTAATATACATTCTTCATCAAGTATTATATTTGACAAAAATTATTGTTTTTTTGTGTGCGATTTTTGGGGTATAAAAAACAACCAAATAAATTAATAAAATTCAGTACAATATCGTATTGTTACAGTACAAAATGTATATTATAAGATAATAAATATAGTTAATTTCTACTCAAATTTCGCTATGAGCAAATACGATCAGCAACAACCAAAATACGATGAACGACAACAAATCTTCTGCTTGAACCGTGCCTCTAATATGGCTGGTTATTTTCAGACTGGTACAATTGATACTGGAACAGAAGAGGAACTGCAAGAGCTTGTAAGGAAAAGGCTTAAAAAGCTTTTGTCAAAGAGTAAGATCAAGAAATTAATTGGAGAATGGCAGGTTGTCTGGGGTCCAGTTGTTTATCAACACAACAAAGCTTCCAACGTTGCTGATAATTGCATCTACATCGCTAAATATAATGGTATTAGTGACAAAGACCGCTACATCATTGCTCTTAGTGAGACGAATGCTTTATCCTGGTACGGTTGGCTTGTGGCAAATTCATATGAGGACAGTATACCTTGGAATAATGGTAGACCATGGGAGAAACCTAAAAGCTCAGAATCAAAGGAGCGAATTGGTGAGGGCTCTAGCAAAGTACTCCGTATTCTTTACGAAGAGATGAAATATGATAACAAGTTACTACTTGAGTATCTCAAAGAACTGATGGAGGATTACAAAAAGGGAGAAGTCTTGATTACTATCTCTGGTCATAGCCAAGGAGCTGTAATTTCACCCCTCCTTGGCTTGTCATTGATGGAACAGCCGCAGCGGGAGCAGTGGGATCCTGAAAAGAAAGCAGATTTACGTATCCTAGCTACGTCATTTTCGACCCTTGGTAATAAGGAATTTGCTGAATATTATGCCAAAAGCGAGCTCAAAAATAAAACAGATCCCATACTGAATGAGCTTGATATTCTAACTAATATGTGGAATAAAGATGAGCTTGAGAAAAACAGAACGATTTATTCGTCAAATATTGAAGATATTGAAGACAATGAATTAATTGAGCTGTTCGTTGATCTCATGAAGAAGAAGGTTGACAATGAAGACTATCAGCGTATCTCCTGGGAGAAAGAGCCTTTTGAGAGCGAGTTTGAAAAGGATGTTGATAATGTCAAAGATATTTTCTTATCTCCAAATTTCACCAAGTTTACTTCAAAAATGCTAGCTCGCCTGATATTACACTTGCTAGATATTGAAGAATATGAACCAAAGAGGCTTAATTTATTGGCAAGTACAATTGAATTTTATTTGGATACACGAAATTATCTAATTTATCTCTATGATGAGGTGCTATTTGGAGATTATTTATTATGGTGGGGTTTACCAATGATATTCTCCTGGAATCTAGCAAGATTCGAAGGTATGAAATCAGTTATGGAAGCAACGTATGGATCAGCATCAAGTCGCTTGGGAAGATTGGAATTAGCATTTTTGGAGGCGATTTTTGAACAACTGCAATATAGCGCCAAGTTACCACCAGATATGGCAGAAAAGCTTAAGAAATTTTCTAAGAACCTGCCGGAATTGCTTGACTATCTGTCACAAGCTTTATACCAGCATGAGATCGCTTTTATTAAACATTTCGAGGTTAGTGAGTTCTTCGAGATTCTTCGGAAGATCTCTGAAAAAGAGAAGAGTAAGTGCAAGAAATTTTGCAAAGCAGCCAGCGAGCCTTGCCTAGTTCTGTACAGTGTGGGTTATCAATGGATAATTGATAATTGATAATTGATAATTGGTTAATTTGGTCTAAGACCTCTTCATTTATGAAGAAAATAAAAAGAAAATATTTTCCTGATTGTCAATCCTCTTCTTTCAAGGAGAGGGAATTATCCATTATCCATTGTTCATTATCAATTGTTGAAGAAAGCGTAAAATTGTCGTACAATCAGTGTTCTAAATAGGGCTTGCTGAATAAGTCAAATGGGAGCATTTTAGGAAGTAAAAAGTAACGAGTAACAAGTAACAAGTTTTGAGTTAATCTCAATGAAAGTGCAAGGTTTTTGAACTCAAAGATACCATTTTCTTGCACTTGGACTCGAAAAAAAATGATTGAAAGCCTTGTCTTGCATAGCTTCCACACTGATGCAGCAAGCCCTACATAACCCCCTGATCTCCAAACTGTAGAGACGTTGCATGCAACGCCTCAGAGCGAGTTTCCACGATTTAATCTTCAAAGATTTGAATCAAGGTTTCGGAGCTAGAATCACTTGCTAAGGTAGATTCTCTAGCTGCTGTAGTGGTTTGCTCAAAGGGGATATTGCTGCCCCTCTTAAACTTCTTAAACTTCTTAAACTTCTTAAACTTCTTGTATTTCTTAAACCTTTTGCACCTTTTACCACCCTTGGCGTCAGAAATCACAATATAAGCCCTGTCGTCATCATCAGGTATACCAATGATACTATATTCGCCAGTTTGACGAGTAACCACATCAGTATAGTCAGAGTCACTATAAGAGAGGTACTGGAAGGTTAGTTCTCTAGTCTGATAATCTTTGATGGTCAGGCTACCCAGTTGATCGCCCACAGAGATAGACTGAAAAGATGAGGTTGAATACTCAATGGTTTGGAGAACATATCCACCAGATTGGTATTCGGCTTCGTCATCGAAAATTTGAATCAAGGTTGCAGAGCTAAAGTCCCCCACTGCTTTGAATTCTGTACCTCGAGTAATGGTTCCCTGGAAGAAGACATGGCAGTATCCCTTACCCTTCTTGGCTCTCTTGAACTTCTTGTATTTTTTCCCCCTCTTCCTCTTACCGCGCTTGCCATGAGCAACGACATCATAAACCTCATCGCCATCATCGGGTATAGCAAGAGGAGAAGTGTTACTGCTAGCTTCGTCAGCAACCACATCAGTGGGAAGAGAGTTTTCACCAGAGAGATACTCGAAGGTTAGTTGCCTCGGCTTAGCAATACCGAGGCTCTCACGGATCTCTTGCTTACTGCTCTCACCAGCAGGGATGCCATCAATCTCGGCAAACTTCTCACCCGCATCTTCAACTAAATTTGCATCTGGAGTGTCATTAAACTTACTAGACTCCAGGGTGACAACTTGAGCCATGACATTACCAGGACCAGTTGCAAACCCTAAACACAAAACTAGACATCGGAGAAATTTAAACCTTGAAGATGTATTTGGCATGTAATTTTAACCCATTTGATGAGTCCAGAGAATACGATTACAATTTAGCAGTGCTAAACACAGAAAGCAACTTACTCAAAAAGTACAAATTGATCAATTCTCCTCAGTGGAAGTAAAGTAACTGGCATTTAGAAATGAAGATCCACCAACAACAAAATGAGGCAATTCAAGCCAACATTTTGATTGTAGATGATGCTACGACTAACTTGCGTCTGTTGTCAAAGATACTGAGACAACAAGGCTATGAGGTACAAACGGCACTCAATGGTAAACAAGCGATCGCTTCCCTCCAACCGTCTGACTCTGCTATCCCTACAACCGATTTAGCCAAACCAGACTTGATTTTGCTGGACATCATGATGCCGGAAATGGATGGTTATGAAATATGCCAACAGTTGAAAGCAGATGTCCGAACTTCAGATATACCAGTGATTTTTATCAGCGTTTCGGATGAAGTTGCCGATAAGGTAAAAGCTTTTGAAGTAGGAGGTGTAGACTATATCACCAAACCTTTACATCGGGAAGAGGTTTTAGTCAGGGTTCAGCATCAACTGAAGCTCCAGAACTTACAAAAACAACTCATCGAAAAAAATGAGCGGCTAGAACAAGAAATTGCCGTACGACAGAAGGTTGAACTTGAGTTAAGCAATCGCAATAAACTCAAACAATCAATTTTTAGTTATGCTCAAGTGGGAATTTGTTTAACGGATGAAAATGGCTGTTTTGTGGAGGTCAATTTTGTCTATTGTCAAATTTATGGATTTACTGTAGCAGAACTCCTGGGCAAACCTTTGACAGTACTCTTCCCTCATTTAACCTCTCAAGAGCAAGTAAAGCTAATTCAGGAATATCAAGATTTTATCCAAGATCTTAATAATTATGACCAAGGAGAATTCACTATTTGGCGCAAAGATGGTTCTAAGTTAATCGTTGATCTGAGGCGGTGCTGTTTCGAGCAAGATGACGGTAAGCGTTTCGTCATTACCACGATTATGGATATCACGGCTCGCCAACAAACCCAAGAAAAACTCTGTAAGAGTGAAGCTAATTTGGTAGCCGCTCAGAGAGTTGCTCATGTTGGTAATTGGGAATATGATGTCAAAACTCAGAAAATGACTTGGTCTAGTGAACTATTCCGGATTTTGGGTTTAGAGCCTACTGAGCCAGAACCAACTTATGGGGAACTGTTGGAGCGGATTTATCCTGATGATAAAGCTTTATTTCAACAAACTGTTGAACAATCACTGACTACTGGAGCCTCTTATGAAATAGACCATCGAATTTTACGAAGTGACGGTTCTATTCGTTACCTTGTTGCCAGAGGAGAAGCTGTACTCAATGAACAAGCAGAGGTAATTCGACTCTTTGGTACAGCAGTAGATATCACTGAACGTAAACTAGCTCAAACAGAGCTATGGGAAAAATCTGAAGCCTTAGCCGAGTTCAGTGCTCATCTCAAACAGTTACATCGCTTAAATACAACGAATTATTATAGCTTTGAGGAACTATTCGCAGATTATTTGCAAACTGGCTGTGCAATTTTCAATTGTCCTATTGGTATGATTACTCGTATAGAAGACCAAGTTTGTAGAATCACTGCGATCAAGACTAATGGTAAAGTAATAGGCAACAACAGCAAACTAAAATATTTAACACCCAACCAAGAATTTAATTTAGCAGATACTTATTGCGCTGCAATTGCCAGCACAAAAAAGACGGTTACCTACAATCATAGAGATGAAATAGTTGTCAAGCAAACCCACTTACTTTGTATGGAGAGCAGAGAGTTAGCAACAGCTGTAGCGAATCAACAGCCTTGGCAAGATCACCCTCTATATCAGAACTTAGGGCTTGAGTCTTATCTTGGTACTCCCATTTTCGTGAAGGGGGAAATATATGGTATCCTCAACTTTTCATCAACCCAGAGCAGGAGCAAAAGGTTTGACACCCAGCAACAAGAAATCATTGAGTTGATGGCTCAAAGCTTGGGTAGGTTTATCGCTGCTCATCAAATTCAAATGCAGCGCCAACAAGTAGAAGAAGCGCTACGCTTAATCTTTCAGGGAACAGCCTCAAAAACTGGTAATCAATTTTTTCGCTCTTGTGTCCGCTATCTAGCA